>JAAZXD010000557.1 GCA_014240355.1 Roseibacillus sp.
CCAACTATTCAACCATCACCATTCCCGTCGTGGCCGGGGCCCTCGGAGAGACGATCCTCGTGGAATGGAACTTCGTCAGTGACAACAGTGCCGACTCTTTCAGTGGATTGTCCATCGATAATGTCGGAATCAGCATCACGGAGTAACCTGCACCAGAGACTCTCAAGGAGGTGGGGCTGCAGGCTCCATCTCCTTTTCTCTTTCCACGCCATTGCGTGAATCGACGTGAAAAGACTCCCACATGATGATGTTTGGCAATCCAGCTTGGCACAGAAGGAATATCTCGATAGAATCTAAGCGTTCTCTTCTTGTTTCGTCCTGTTCCTGATCATGCTTGAACTCTTCGGAAGATCCGACCGGAAGCCCTCTCACTGTGACGGATACTCCCGGCGCGACTTCCTCAAGATTGGAGGTATGGCTGCGGGCGGACTCTCCCTTGGCCAGCTCCTTGGCATGGAATCGAAGGCTGGCAGCGGTTCGTCCCACAAGGCAGTCATCAATATTTACCTGCCGGGGGGGCCATCCCACCTCGACCTCTTCGATCTCAAGCCCGATGCTCCATCCGGCATTCGAGGCGAATTCCGGCCCATCTCTACAAATGTTCCGGGCATCGAAATCTGCGAGCTCTTTCCCCGTCTTGCCAAAATGGCGGACAAGTTTGCTCTCATCCGCTCGCTCGCCGACTCGGATGGGGGCCACGACTGTTTCCAGTGCATGACAGGTCACAAGCGGCGTGACGTCTCCCCTGCGGGTGGCTGGCCAGCCTGGGGATCATGGGTTTCCAGGATCCAGGGATCCCAGCCCGGGATCCCGGCCAACGTTTCCCTCATGTACCCCACCGGCAACCGGACCTGGGGAGAAGCCGGCACCGGTGGATTCATCGGCAACTCTCACAGCCCCATGGGCCTCGTGGACAAGGACCCCAATGCCCGGGCCAAGAGCATGACCCTCCAGGGAATGTCCCTCGACCGTCTCATGGATCGCGAAGCCCTGCGATCTTCCATCGACACCCTGAAAAGCGAGATCGATACCACCGGTCAAATGGAAGGCCTCGACACCTACAACCGCCAGGCCCTTGAAATCCTTGCCGATGGGAATCTGGCAGCTGCCCTCGATCTCTCCAATGAACACCCCAGGGTGGTCGAGCGCTACGGCATCAACGATCCGAAATACCAGCGTGATGGCGCCCCCAAGATGATCCGCAACTTCCTGGTGGCTCGCCGCCTTGTCGAGGCCGGGGCCCGCGTGGTGTCCCTCAACTACAGCCGTTGGGACTGGCACGGCGGAGACGGCCTGAACTTTCCGCGCTCCCGTGAGGAATTCCCGCTCCTCGACCAGGGCCTGAGCGCCCTGATCACCGATCTCCACGAGCGCGGCCTGCAGGACGATGTCTCCATCGTGATGTGCGGTTACGGGCTGGCCTTCTACATGCTTTCCCTGACCCTGCGGACGATCCCGGTAGGAGTGGCCTACGCCGTGTGGTGTGGGGTCGGGATGGCCCTCATCAGCGTGATCGGCTGGGCTGTTCTCAAGCAGCGACTGGATGCGGGCGCGATGATTGGGATCGCGCTTATCGTGATTGGGGTCATTGTCCTGAGCGTCTTCTCCCGGGCGGCGGTCCGCTAGGAGAAGGCAAGGCTCCCGGATATGGGAAGGGGAAGTGCCGGCTTCCCGGAGCGACTTTAACCGACCAGCTCGCGGATGGGCCTGATCCCGGGCTCAACGAGGAAATGGGGGCGACCGCTTGAATCCTCGACGGTTGCACTGGCGAGATCGATGCCCAGGTTATGGTAGAGGGTGGCGAAGACCTCCTGGAACTTGATGGGGCGCTCGACCGGCTCGTTGCCGTGCTTATCAGTGGCCCCGATGACCTGTCCGAGATTCATTCCCCCACCCGCGAGGAAGGCAAAATTGGCCTTCG
>JAAZXD010000558.1 GCA_014240355.1 Roseibacillus sp.
TCCATGTTGCTTTGACCACCGCAGAGCCAGACGTACCCGATGAGGACATTCTCGAAACTGAGCGTGCTGGCGGCGCTTTTCACGGTCAGAACCCGGCCCGAGGATTCGGCGGGCAGAGCGTTCAGGATCACCGACCACCTTCCGTCCGCACCCGGGGTGGCGGTGTGTGTTTGACCGGCAAAGGCGACGGTGACGCCCTGTCCTTGTCCCGCCCAGCCCCAGAGACGGATCGGCTGATCCCTCTGCAGGACCATATGGTCGCCGAAAATGTTAGGCATCCCCAGTCCCTGCCCGGCCCGTGCGGTCGGACAAAGGAACAACAGGGCACCGCAGAGGGTGAGGAGGGTGGGGGTCCGGGGAATCTTATGGATCTTCATGGCTGGGAGCGGATTGGGAAAGGGAGGGCTTGGCTCCTGCTCGGCGTGCCGCCGTCGGAGGCGTTACGTCGCGGTCCCACGATGACATTTCAACGAACCTTCCGCCATCCCATGATTACGGTTCCTGTTGCTCTCCTGATCGCCGCGGTCGCGTCGTCGGTTGCGGCCACGCTCGAATCATAGACGGTCCCGGTAGCTGACCGCCACTATTTCCCGCCCTCCAGCACACGGAAAGGGCGGGCATCAGGGGCCCCTTTCTGTTCAAGGGCATCAGCATCCGCTCTCGACATCTCCGCCTGCCCCCGCAATCTGCCCTCCGTGCCGACCCTCATCGAAGCTGCCGACCAGCTGCGCAGGACGCTCCGCCCGCTCGCCTTCTCCGCCCCGGTGACCCACACCTACAACCCCCTGGACTACGCCTGGGACCGGCACTGCGACTACCTCGAGCGCTTCGGGAAGGGCCGCAAACAAGTTCTCCTCCTCGGCATGAACCCCGGGCCCTTCGGGATGGCCCAGACCGGTGTTCCCTTTGGCGAAATCTCCTCCGTCCGCGAGTGGATGGGGATCTCAGGCCCTGTAGGAACACCGGATTCCGAACACCCCAGGCGCCCCATCACCGGATTTGACTGCGAACGCTCGGAAGTGAGTGGCCGACGTCTCTGGGGACTCTTCGCCGAGCGCTTTTCCGACCCGAATGACTTCTTTGCCGATCACTTCGTGGCCAACTACTGCCCCCTGGTCTGGATGAAGGACACCGGGGCCAACCTGACCCCGGACAAGATTCCGGCCGAATCCATGAAACCCGTCGATGAGGCCTGCCTCACCCATCTCCGTGCCATCGTTCAGCTCCTCAACCCTCAGTATCTCATCGGGGTCGGCGCCTACGCCGAAAGGCACCTCGCAGGAGCGGCCGCGGATCTCGGGTCCGGGGCCACCATCGGCAGAATCCTCCACCCCAGTCCCGCCTCGCCCGCCGCCAACAAGGACTGGGCCGGAACCGCCACCAGGCAGTTGGAAGAGCTCGGGGTCTGGTAACCATATCAGAATCGCCTCCCCAGTCTGCCTCGCCCGGCACCCCCCAGTTGGGGCCTGCAAGGATGACCGGGAAGCTTCGGAACCCTTCCCCTCCTGAATGAAGCAGACATCGCTAATGAGTGCGGCATAATCACCCAATGATCACGAGCGCAACTTCCCGACGTTACATCCTCCGTACCGCCCTGGGCACTGCAACCTGCCTAGGACTTGAATCGGGACTTTCCCCCGCAGCCGCACCCGACACTCGACCGGCTTATACGGGGCCCAACGTCATCATCATAAGATTCGGCGGGGGCGTAAGACGGCGGGAAACCATCGATCCGCAGCACACCTACTCGCCCTTTCTCTGCAAGGAGCTCACCCAGCGCGGCACGCTTTTCAAGAACATGTCGATCGACCGATTCCGCAATATCAACACGAGCCACGGAGAAGGAACCCTTCATATCCTCACCGGAAAGTATGACAACTTCAGAGACGTCAACGATACCTTCCTCGGAGAACGCTTCGA
>JAAZXD010000559.1 GCA_014240355.1 Roseibacillus sp.
GTGCTCACCAAGCGTTACCTCAAGTTTCTGGACAAGCAGTCCGGGACCGACCCGGCGGGCTACCGGGAATTCCATGACCGGTTCAGCCGGTTCCTGAAGGAAGGGATCGTGGCTTCGCCCACACACCAGGAACTCCTGGCGGGCCTCCTCCGATTTGGATCCTCCATGACGGAGGGTGATGAACAGACTTCCCTGACTGGGTACCTCGATCGCATGAAGGAGGGACAGGAAGAAATCTACTTCCTGGTGGGATCCAGCCGGGAGGCCCTTGAGAAGGGGCCCTTCTTCGAGGGGTTCCGGGCCCGTGGGCTGGAGGTCGCCTTTTTCACCGAAGCGGTGGACGAGTATGTGCTGGAGGCGCTGCGGGAGTACAAGGGAAAGAAGCTGGTGGCCGCCAATCGTGCCGGAATCGAACTGGAAGAGTTGCCGGAGGAGTCCGATGGTGAGTCGCTCTCCGAGGAGGAAACGGAAGGGCTTGTTTCATGGTTGAATTCCACCCTCGATGATCGCGTGACGCGAGTGGATGCCGGTAAGCGACTGGTGAAACATCCGATGGTGGCACTGCTTCCGGAAGACGCGCCCAACGCCCAGATGAGGGCGATGATGGCGTCGATGGGGCAGGAGATGCCGGAAACGAAGGCCAAACTTGAGATCAACGTTCGCCATCCGCTCATCCGCAGGCTGTCCTCACTGCAGGAGAGTCAGCGGGACCTGGCTACCATGGTGGCCAGGCAGTTGACTGATCACGCCCTGTTGGAAGCCGGATTAGAGGTGAATGCCGGAGAGGTCTCCGAAGGCATGGCGGAACTTCTCGGGGAGCTGCTGGAGCAGCCCGGAAAGGGTTAACAGGTGAAGCCGGAGGAGTGTTCCTGATGCCCCCCGGCGGGCGGCAGAAATCCAGGCCACGGGGTAGTGCTCACCGACCCCTGAAGGCCGGAGTCCAATCGGCGAGTCCTTATTGAGGTTCTCTGATCATGGACAGCCCAGCCAGTTTCGATTGGTTCGAGTGGACAATTCTGCTGGGAATTGGATGCTGCCCAGGCCTAAGAGATGGCAGGGGTAGATTACTGGCAGGGGGATCGCCGATCCTCAATCGTGCGCTTGGAATCGAGATCCTGGAAGAAACGTCCGTGGACAAGTGATTGAGCAGGATCTGCACAGTATATGGCTCTCACCCCTCTTCCTGAATTCGATGTTCCTTCACCCGAGGAACTGACGAAGGTTCTGCCCCAGCTGGATGTCCAGCGGTTTGTGGCGCGGGGCGGCATGGGTGCGGTCTACTACGCGGTGCAGCGTCACCTTGAGCGGCAGGTTGCCCTCAAGATCCTGCCATACGATATGGGCGAGTCGGATTTCCGTAGCCGTTTCTCGCTTGAGGCCAAGGCGATGGCGCGCCTCAATCATTCGAATCTTGCTCAACTCTACGACTTTGGAGAGACCGGCGGATTGTTATGGATGGCTCTGGAGTGGATCGACGGACCAACTCTCCACTCGCGGTTTCAGTCCGGACCACTGACTGAGGAAGAGGCCGTGGCCCTGGTTTGTCAGGCGTGTGACGGCCTCGCGTATGCTCACCGCCACGGCATCGTGCATCGTGATGTCAAGCCAGAGAATATCATGTGGAATAGCGAGGGAGTGGTGAAACTCATGGACTTCGGCCTTGCCCGCGCGACGCAGGGCGGTCCGGATCACCTGCGCAGTCAGAACGAGGCTCGCTTTCTCACCCCCGAATACGCTCCGCCGGAAATGCTGGACTTGAACGTGGAGATTGACCATCGCGCAGACATCTTTGCCCTGGGAGTCCTGGCTTACGAGGGGCTCACCGGAACGAGACCCAGCGGGGACTATCGGCCACCCGGGGAAGTCCATCCCGGATTGCAGGGACGCTTCGACCTGGTGCTG
>JAAZXD010000055.1 GCA_014240355.1 Roseibacillus sp.
GCCCCGGATAAAATAGTTCCTCTTGTAGTAGGTCACCTCCGATTCAATCTTGGATTCCTTTTCTCCCAGCGCAGTGGCCCGGGCGGTCAGTTCGTCCCGCCAGTCATCCAGTTGATCCGCAAACTCACTCTCCTTTCCCTTCGCCGCCACAAAGAGATTCTCAAGGGCCGCAAGGTCCTCCGAAAAAAGTTCCCAGTGTTTAAGATCAAGGCCGTTGGAAACCACCGCCAGGCGCTTTCCTGCCGACATCCACTCCCGGCCCTGCACCTTGATGGTGGCATTGGCCCCGCTGCTGTTCCTTACCATCAGATCAGCGCCCGGGTAACTGGCATCCTCTCCTTCCTTGAGACGTCCCAGGCTCGAACTGCCTTCGAGCACCTCCACCTCGCCTGCTTCACACCCGATCTCGAAGGTCTTGACCGTATCGCCGGAATGAATCCTGGCCTCTCCTCCAGGAGCGAGAACCACCTCGGCCTCGTAGGGAGGCAACCACTCGATTCCTCCTTCGCCCCGTCCCAGCCGGAAACTCATCTCGTTCAACAGCTTCTGGACGTGAGGGGGTATCTGCCCTTCCTCTGCCAGGCCCTCTTGCCGGAGCATTTCCCCGAGGACGGGCATCAACTTTACCCAGTAACTCACCTTCCTCATCTCTTCCCCGTTAGCGACCTCGGCACCCTCTTCCAGGGTGAGTCCGTAGCGGGCGAAATCATGAGTGGCCAGCATGCCCTGGTATTCCATGATCTTCCTCGCAAGAGCCCGTGGATCGGTCTGGTTCCTCGGAAACTTGTAGTCCGGGTTCTTCCGGGTCTCTTCCTGGACCTGCTTCTGGATATCTCCCGCCTTTTTCCCAATTTCCTGGAGGTAGGGTTCGAGATCGACGTAGCTGTAGCGGTCGCGGCGACTTTTGACATCCATCCCTACGTTTTTCAGGAGATCGGAATCATCCACCCGGAAGGTCGGCATCTTCATCGCCAGCTCGGGGCGGAAAAGAATATCGAGAAGCCACTCCGTGGGCCCGATGCTGATCTTCTCCTCCCCACTCTTGATCTTCATTTTTCGCGCCCCATGCAGCTTCAGCATGAGGAAGCCCGCCCGCGTCTCAAGGGGCTTCACCCGGCCCCCGTCCTGCACCGGGATGCGCTTGGCGATTCCCACCACTTCCTCACTCCACTTCGCGTAGCCCGGAACCTCCCGGAACTCCCGCTTCTTGTAGCCCTCCTGGTTGGTGACGACCGCAATCAGGATCGTCACCACGATGGCGAGGCCAAGCCCGGTCCAACGGGCCGCACGATTGAAACTTTTCTCAGGCATCGGACTTCTTGGAGGGCAGGGAGGAACTCAGGAACCGGAACAACTTCATGCCAAAGTGCAGCATGAGCCCGAAGGAGGCGATGTAGAGGGACCACTTGGGCCATTGGTCAGAGGGGTTCTGGACAATGGCAAAGCCCGAACTGGGCCGCCCTCCCGGGGCAGGTGGCGCCCAAGAGGCCTGGTAAAGGGTGATCCCCTCGTGTCGCATGGGCTTGTTCATCACGATGGAATACTTCTTCCGCAGGTCACCATCACCATCGACCTTGGTGATATCACTCTGGAACCAGCTCGGATCCTGCGTTCCCGGCCAGTATTCACCCAACGTCTTATCCAACTCCACTTCAAAGGGCATGGGCCAGATCCAACGGGTGAGGGAGAATTCATAGCGCTTGCCTTCCACCATGGCAGTGACGGGGGTCGGGAACGGCATCCCATTGTAGTGGAGCAGGAGTTCCTGCAGGGAGTTGCCCTCCTTGTCCTGCACGGTCAGATAACACCCGGTCAGGTTCGCTTCTTCCTGCTGGACCCGCGGACGCTCCTGCAGGAAGAAGCCATCTACCACCCGCTCTCCCTTATGCTGTTCCTTGAAGCGCGAAAGCTGCAGTAGCTCCGAACTCCGCCGAAAACCGCTGACCACGAGGTCAAAGGGAAGCTCCGGGAGACGAATGGTGAGCGTCTCACCTGGATCCAGTCCGTCGAAGTGTTCACTTTTAACCACGTAGGGACGAGCGCGCTCCCCGTCCTCCCCGGGAGGGTAGATCTCAATACTGGGCTCGGTGTAGCTCCGGGCGTAGTCGGAGCGGTCCCCCTGGTAGACGTGCATGACCCCCTCCTTCTTGCTCACCTGCGAGACCGCACCAGCCACCATCAGGAAAATCATGCTGAAATGGGCGATGATGACTCCCACCGTCTTCCAACCCTTCCGAATCCTCACCAGTCCGCCAAGGGTCAGATTCACACACAGCACGGCACAGACCCAGAATGTTCCTGGCAGTGGGAGGGGGATGATCTTCCCGTTGAGTTCCGGGATGACAAAAAGGGCCTCCATGTCGAAATACTTCTGGAGCGTCAGGTAAAGGCCCACCTGGGTCTGCTCGAGGGTTCCGAAAAACGTCGCGGCAAAGAGCAGCAACAGGCAGATGGTGGCGAGTTCAAACCCCGCCATCACACGGAAGATCCACCAGCCGATGGACCGCTGCTTGCTCGCCTTGCTGGATCGGGAATCGCTCACTCGTCTTCGGGTTTGGATATGCGCGCCTCGTCGAAAAATTCCAGGCTCCGACAGTAGTCCAGGAAGGCCTCCTGCTGAGCCTCGACCTCGACCGGTGATCCAATCATCTTGATCGTCACGATGATGCTGCTGATGGGAATGGCGGCGGCAAGCATCCTTGTCTCCGGCCGGGGATCGGCTCCCATCCCGGCGTGATAGGCACCCTCCGCCTCCACCAGATACCCGGTCACTCCCAGCATGGGTTCCTGCTTGAGATCCTCCAGGGTGACGATTTCAGGAAGACGGAACTGATTATACCACCGGTTCACATTCAGGAGAGCTGCATCTGCGCCCTGTCGCGAAATCACACTCACCCAGACCTCCCCCTCCTCGCTGTCCCCGAATCGGTAGTTGTAGTACCGCATCTGGGTCCAGGGCACCCGGCGCCACCCTTCCGGTGCCTGGTCCTTCAGGTTGTTGGGGAAGGACCGGTCCCACAGGACGAGATCCCGGCGACCAGTCACGGTCGCTTCCCGGTCCCCCGGGTCACAGCCGGACAGAAGACCTGCCAGCACGCTGAAAAGCAGGGAACCACCCCACCCCCGGAAACCGGGTCGGAGACGCGCGGCCGGGAACACACGGGCCAGGGAGGATCGTCGAAAATACATATGGGTTCGCGCCTGCCGGACACCTAATCTTGCCTCGCCCTCGACGCAAGGGGCAAAGTCACCCCGTGGAGCCAATTCGCTATTTTAACCGCCTGACTGGCGCCCTCGAGACTGAGCAGGTATACGGGGACCGCTGGCTCCGTCTTGCCTACGAAAACCCCTGTGGGGCCATCCTGCGACACCTCATCAAGCGACCCTTCTTCTCCCGCTGGTACGGCCGCCGCATGGCCCGTTCCGCCAGCCAGTCCCTCGTGGCTCCCTTTATCAGGGACTTCGGGCTCGATCCCTCTGAGTTTGCCGAATCCCCCGACTCGTTTGACAGCTTCAACGAGTTTTTCATCCGCAGGCTCAAGTCGGAAGCGAGGCCCTTCGATCCTGATCCGGGAGCAATCGTTTTCCCATGCGATGGCCGCCATCTTGGTTTCCCCGATGTTTCACAGGTCGACGCCGTTTTCGTCAAGGGTCAACGCTTCACTCTTCCCAGCCTCCTTGGTTCGGCAGAACTGGCCCGGAGATTCGAACACGGCACCCTCGTCCTCTCACGGCTCTGCCCCATCGACTACCACCGCTACCATTTCCCGGCTTCCGGAACGCCCTCCGAGTCCCGCCTCCTCAATGGACCCCTCTTCTCGGTCTCGCCCATCGCCCTTCGGCGGAACCTCGCCTACCTCTGGGAAAATAAGCGGGTCGTCACCGAACTCGAAACGAAGAACTTCGGCACCATCCTCACAATTGATATCGGTGCCACCAATGTCGGTTCCATCAGGCAGACCTTCATCCCCCACCACCCAGTCACGCGAGGTGACGAGCGGGGCTATTTTTCGTTCGGGGGCTCAAGCACCATCACCCTCTTCGAACCAGGAAGGATCACCCTTGCCGACGATCTCCTCGAGCACTCCGCCCAGCAAACCGAACTCTACGCCCCGATGGGCGGCTTTCTCGGGAAGTGAGCCCGGGTCGGCACTCCGGCAGTAACCTCCCTAGTTTGGGAACGCCTCGAACGCCATCGGCCAATGGCGGATGATCAAGAGGATCCAGAAGGCAACAAAGGCCAACGCGGCCCCCACCTCGGCTCCCTGGGCCCACTTCTCCCTGCGCTTCCGTGCCCACCTCCCGGTGACAAACGGAATCAGCGGAAGGAACGTGGTGACCAGCCACGTCAACCATCCAAGCCACCACGGTCCGCCCACCTCCATCCCCAGGGTCAGGACCCCCGCTCCAACGGTCAGGGGGAGGAGGGCAAAGGTCGCCCCGCTGCATACGACGCCGGGCGAACTGGCCCTTCTGTCTTCCGTGCGGTGCATCCAGTCCGCCGGGACGAGATCCATCCTTCCTGCAACCTCCCCCCGGTACTCGTAAAGCCACGCCTCGACCTCTCCACCATCCTTGAGATGCACCGTGGTCTTCAATCGCTCATACTCCCGGCCCTCAAAATCGTCCAACTTTCGCAGCATCTCCCGTTCCACTGCATAAACCTCGCCCCGGACCGGAATGCCGTCGTCATCCAGGAGCAGTCCGGGATACCAGTCGATACGATGGAGTTTCCCCAGAACCCAGGCCTCTCCCAGAGCCGTTGCCCCCTCCAGTCGGCAATGATTGGAGGCTCCCTCCCGCAAGGTCCCATAAACAAAGACCACCGTTTCCCGGGATACGGACATCACGAAGAGACCCCGGGACCATCCAGTCCCCGGGCCCCGGGCAATGGTAAGGCCCGGGAGTCTTCAACGGAATGCTTTCCCAGCTTCCGGACCAGCGAACAGGGTTCCCTTCCCCCTGTCACCGCCCCCCCCCCACGCGCTCGCACAAGACCGCTTTCAGTTCCTGCAGGCCTTCCTCAAATTCCGCCGAGATGGGAACAATCTCCACCTTCGGAAAGCGCGCACGGAAATTCTGCAGGTTCTCCCTCGCCCCCTCGAGATCCATCTTGTTGGCAACCACCAGCCACTCCAGCTTGGACAACTCCTCCTCGTACAATTTGATCTCCTTCCGGAGGGTCTCCACGTCTTCGATGGGATCCCGGCACTCACTCCCCGCCATGTCCACTACAAAGAGGAGCAGGCCGCAACGAGTAATGTGCCGCAGGAATTCATGGCCAAGACCGCGGTTGTCATGGGCCCCTTCGATCAACCCCGGGATATCGGCGATGGTGCAACGCCTGAAGTCCGAAAACTCTACCACCCCCACCATCGGATTCAGGGTGGTAAAGGGATAGGAGGCCACCTTGGGACGGGCCGCACTCAACTTGCTTGTCAGGGTCGACTTGCCCGCATTGGGGAACCCCACCATCCCGGCATCTGCGATACGACGCAACTCCAGATAAAAGACCCCCGCCCCTCCTTCCGTACCGAGCGTGAATTCCTCCGGCACCCGGTTGGTGGCACTGCGGAACTGCCAGTTCCCCTTCCCTCCCTTCCCCGCCCTGCAAAGGATGAGTTCCTCTCCCTCATCGGTCAGATCCGCTATCAGTTCGAGATCGACCTCCTCTCCGCTGCGCTCCATCTTTACCGCTTCCGCCACCGTCCGGGCCGGACTCTTGTAAACCAGAGTGCCCGGCGGCACCTTGGCGATGACCGACTTGCCATTCTTGCCGTGGCGCTTCCAACTCTGTCCGTGCCCGCCGTCCTTCGCGACCTGAAGGGGGTTATAGTGAAAGGTCTTCAGGTTGTCGATATGGCGGTCAACCCGCAGGATCACGTCTCCTCCTTTCGCCCCGTCACCACCATCCGGTCCGCCCCGCGGGACAAATTTCTCTCGCCGGAAACTGACCACGCCGTTTCCGCCATTCCCCGCCTTTGCATAAATCCTGATGTGATCAACGAACACGAACGCTTCTTTAGAGCCTAATCCCCATTTCCTGAACCTCAAAATCCCCCTCCCGGTTCCCTGACCTGCAAATCAATCAATTCTTCCCCCTCCTTGACGCCGCCGCCTCCCGGCATCAACTTCACCCCATGGCTGACCTCCCCAGACAGGAATCACCCATCCGCCTCCAGGGCCAGCTCCTTATCGCTGATCCCACCCTGCGCGAGGGCATCTTCCCGCACTCCGTGATCCTTCTGACAGAACACAATGCCGAGGAGGGAGCCTACGGCCTCATTCTCAACCATCCCTCCGACCATAAGGTGGGCGAGTTTCTCAAGGATGAGGAGTTTTCTGCACTCTCCAAGATTGATGTTCATGTCGGTGGGCCGGTTGCCCGCGAACATCTCACCTTCGCCGCTCTCTGGTGGACCGAGGAGAAGGGGCTGCGCTTTGCCACCCGGATCTCGGCCCCCGACGCCGTCAAACATGCCCAGAATCCCGGCACTCTGGTACGCGCGTTTGTCGGCTACTCCGGTTGGTCGGAAGGTCAGCTGGAAGGTGAGCTCCGCCATAGCTCGTGGATCACCGCCAGACCTACTTCCAAACTTCTCGCCCACAGCCACGATCAAACGCTCTGGGCCGAAACCCTCCGAAACATCTCCACCTACCACAGGATCATTGCGGAATGCTCCGATGATCCGAGCCGGAACTAGGTCCTCCGTTACCCGGAGTCCCTGTCAGGGCAATATCGCTCAGGTCAATTCCTTGGCCAGCACTTCTGATCCGCGATTACTCTCCTCGAATTTCCGGGCGCGCTCGTTCGGAACGATATCCATGGACGCTGAATCGTAGCCCAGATTCTCAAAGAAGGGCACCGCCCGGCTGGTGAACACGAACACCGAGCTGATTCCAAGACCCCTGGCTCTCTCCTCCACAGACTCCACCAATGCCCTTCCGTAACCCAGCCCCTCGTGGGACTGCTTCACGTACAGGCACGCCACCTCGGCAGGATGCTCCCCATAGCGGTGCAGGGCGACACAGCCCACCACGTTGTCATCCACACAGAGGATCAGGAAGTCCTCCGCCTTTTCCAGGATCTCATCGTAATCGCGGGGAACGAGGTGAGAGGCCCGCACGGAACGCCCGATCATGGCCAGCAGCTCCGGCACATCGTCCTCACGCAGCGCTCGCACCTGCCGGTAACTGTCGGCATGCACCATGGTTCCGACCCCCTCGTTCGAAAAGAGCTCCTCGGCCAGCACTCCCTGCCGGCGCCCGTCGAGAATATGGACCCTCGGAACACCAGCCTGGCAGGCTGCTGCCGCCTCCTTCAGAAGTTCAACCCCCTCAATCGCTCCTCCCTTCTCTGGGACTTCTCCCAGATCGGTCAGGGCTGAACAGGACACCGCATGAAGGGGCTGACCATCCCTCAAGACACCGGGACCGTTCACCAGACCGATCAACTTGGCGGCTTCCACTCCCGTTCCCAGACTGCTCATCTCCTCCCCCAGCACCCTCCCAGCCCTGCAATTCATCATCGCAGCCTGCCCCCGCTCCAGCACCGACGCCACTTCATCCAGCGTTTCCACCCGGGCGAACTTGATCTCGATATCCATCGCGCGTTCCGCCACCGCGCCCCCCCCTTTTTTTTCACCCACCACGGCAATCACCAGGTTGACTCCCACCTCCTGAAGCGCCTTGAGATCAAGCAGGGCCTCTGCCACCGCGAACTCCGGCAGTCCCTCGTCAAGGACCACCACAAAGGTTCGTCCCCGGAACATGGGAACGTATTGCAGAGTCCCTCTGACATCACCAACCGCCATACGTTCAGCTGTTATCGTTCCATGACATTACTTTTCAAGCGTCAAGGGCATCCTTCCCGGAATCAATCCTCCTCCCCCTGCCATCCGGAGGATCTTTCCGCCCTGCAATCCACCAGACACCCGCCACCATCAGTCCCAGGACGGCGAACCAGTCACCAAACCTGGCGTAGAGTGTCAGAGGTCCCTCCACGGGAACATGAGCGGTGGCATAAAGCCAGCCCCGCGTCAGGTGTGACCCACTGTCGTCAACCAGTTTTCGCTCCTCGTTCTTCTCACGATCGAGCACCGTGCCGTAGCTGTTGATGACTGCGCTCACTCCCGTGTTGGCGCAGCGGATGGTAGGACGACGCAATTCGATGGAGCGGAATTTCGCGTTGGCAAAATGCTGCGCCGCCCCCTCGCTCTCCTTGAACCAACCGTCGTTGGTCACGTTCACGATAAGCTGTCCACCCTTCTTCACGAACTTGCGCATCTTGCGTGCAACCGTGTCCTCGAAACAAATGGTCGGGATCACGGCAAAGTCTCCTGATCCAGTCGAGGGACGCGGAATACGCATCGGCTCCCCCTGGTCACCTGCACTGAAGGACCCTCCATACTGCGTCCCGGCCGACTTTTCCCACAACCACTGCAGGATTCTGAGCTGGTCGACATAGGGAATGGTCTCCCCGAAGAGCACGAGGTGCTGCTTCCGGTAGGTGAGGAAATCTTTTCTGCCCGTCGGCATCGCCAGTAGTGAATTGTAAGCCTTCCCGTTCTCCTTTCGCGTCAGCGGACCGCCTGGCATGGTTCTCTCTCCCTCGTATTCCAGCAGGCCAAACACCATCGTAACCTGTCCCCGGGGGTTCACCTCATTGAGAGCCGCACGCGTGCGCCTCCCGATTTCCTGCTCCTCTGATTCGGTGTAGTAGAGGACATCTGGTAGCGCCGACTCCGGCCACAAGATCCAGTCGGGCACATCAAGATGTACCGCCTCCGGACTCCCCGTCTCCATCGCCTCCTTCCCCCGTTCCTCGTTACGCCGGTTCAACTCCTCCAGCGCCTTCAGCGTTTCCTCCTCGTAGCCCCGGTAGATTTCCTCCGGTTCCCATAGCTTCCGACTCGCCTCCTGCGGGATATTGAGCTGCACCAGGAGCACATTGAGCGGCATGGAATCTACCGGCTTCTCACCATGCAGCTTCCAGACCCCGTAGAGGAAAAAGACAGTAAGAAGCGCCATCGCTGCACCGAAGTCCCAGTGGGCCCGCAAACGACCGCTCCTCACTTCCCTGTGCAGACCACGTCCCACCTGCACGATGACAGCCATCACGAAGACCGGCAGGAAGGAAAGGCCGGCAACCCCGATGAGATCCGCACCCTGCGCCAGAATGGGCTGATCGTGGAAGGCCACCCCGAGACCGTTCCACCCGAAACCGGTCAGGAGCCACCCACGCACCCACTCCAGTCCACACCACCAGAAACCGTTCACCGCCGCGAATTTCAGCACCCGCCTCGATTCCACCATCGACCGTCCGCGCCGCTCCTTCTGCACGCTCATCCGTGCCTTGATCTTTTCTACGATCCCCCCTTCCGTTCGTTCTGTCCTGGCGGACCGCTCCATCCACGGATTACCGGCACCCGCAGCAAAGAGCCCCCATAATGCGAAGTAAAGGGACAGGAAGAACGCCACCGAAAGCCATCCCATCATCCCCACTTCTGATATCCATTTCAGGTTGATCAGCCAGAAGGACAGCCCGGCCAGGTATCCCACTCCGAATCCATACAACTTGCGCCGCTTCCCCCCACCTCCCCAGAGCGCTACCAGGAGCGGAGCCAACCCCAGCCAGACCATGGCGGGCATGTTGAAAGGAGCGTAGCACAGCGCCAGCATCGCCCCCGAGAGCAACGCGATGAACCACGGCCAGATCCTCTGCATCACTCCCATCGGTTCTCGATTCTCCCTCTCCCCCCTTCAATCACAATTCCCTATTATTCATTTTCCTACTTCCATTTAATTAAGTAATCCGTAATAATTAGCGGCCTCAGCTTTTGTACGCCATGAATATCCCTCGCTCCACCCTGCAGCGACGGCGGTTTCTCCGGTCCGGCTCAGTTCTTGCCCTTGGCACCGTCTCCACTCTGCTCGCAGCTCGAAAACTCTCCCAGCCCCCCCGGACCAGGAATCTGGCTGCTCCTGCCTCCCGTCAACTCGTGGCGGACCCAGGATCCGATCCAGGATCCGATCCAGGGTCCGAGCCAGAATCCGAGCCAGGGTCCGGCCCTCCCTTCCTCGATCGGGTATGGGAAACCGAGCCGATCCCTCCCTTCGGACGTCCCCTCGAGAATGAAGAGAGTTACAACGACTTCCTGCTCAGTCTCAATCTGCGACATCTTTCCCCCGGGGAAATCATCGACCCTCACCGGGGGGTGGCCGACGGCATCGAGAATACTCTCCCTCCTCGACACCTCTGGGAAAAACTGGCACCGACACTCAAGGCCGCGGACGAACTCCGGGAGCGTCTGGAATTACCCCTCTGCCGCATCACCTCCGGCTACCGTAGTCCACGCTATAACGCCATCATCCCGGGGGCCGTGAGAGGATCCTATCACACCCGCAACCAGGCGCTCGACCTCATCTATTTCTGTTCGGCCCAAAAAGCTTTTCAGATGGCCCTTCAACTCCGCAAGGAGGGATTTTTCCGCGGTGGAATCGGCCTCTACCCGACCTTTATCCACCTCGACACCCGCGGCTACGCAGCAACCTGGCGGAAGGTCTAGGGGAAACCCCGGAAGCTCCGATCTTCGCTGGTTTCACTCCGGCCTTCCCGTTTCATCCTTCCCCATTCGCCTCCATGCGACTGTGAGCATCCGACTCCAGCCACTTCCAGAGGGCTTCCAGACCCGCCTTGACGGCCGCCTTGCTGGTCACAAGATCGGCTGGCTTCGGCTCTCCCTTCCCAAAGAGGTAGAACTTGATCTTGGGCTCCGTCCCTGAGGGCCTTACCGCGAAGCGCCAGTCACCTTCGAGGTGCACCATGATCATGCCTGCCCTGGGAATGGGGTCACCCTCTTCGTCGTAGACATCCTCCCTGCTGAAGTCCTGGATCTTCACCACCGCAGAGCCATCAATCTCGGTCGGAGGCTCATCAGAGTAGGATCGGATAAGGGCCGCGATTCTGGCGGCTCCTTCCGCACCTTCCAGCACGATATCAGTGTTCATCTCATCGTAGACGCCATACTCGTGGTAGAGTTCGTCCAGCAGGTCGGTGATCCTCTTCTCCCTGCTCATGGCGAAGGCCACCAGTTCGGCAAACATGACCACCGATCCGTTCCCATCCTTGTCCCGCACGAAATCGCCCCCCAGATATCCGTAGCTCTCCTCGCCCCCGAAGACAAGAAACCTGGAGTATTCCAGACGCAGCGCCCGGGTCTCCTCCTCCGATAACGAGCGATAGTCGCCCCGCCTGTCGGCGGGAATAGCCTCCTCATACTTGCGCAGTTTCTCCCCGATGTACTTGAATCCGGTCAGAGTGTTCACTACCCCAATGCCAAAATGCCGTGCCACCGCACTCTGAAATCCGGTCGTTACAAACGTCTTGATCAGGGTGGCGCGGCTTCGATTCGATTCTGTCACGATGCCCTGATCAAAGAAGGTCCTGATGCGGTACCAGGCCATCAAGGTCCCAATCTGGTTGCCGCTCAGCAACTGCATTCCACCGTCCGCATTACGCACTGCCACGCCCATCCGATCGCAGTCCGGGTCAGTCCCGATGACCGCCTCCGCGCCCACTTCCTCCGCCAGCTCGATCGCCTTATGCAGGGCCGAGGCGTTCTCCGGATTAGGCGAGTCAACGGTCGGGAATCTTCCATCCTGCTCATCCTGTTCCTTTACCGTTATGACTTCAAATCCGAGTTCCCGCAGCATGGGAACCACGATCCAGCCACCCGTTCCGTGCAGGTTGGTGTAGACCACCCTGGCTGAGCGGCCCTCCAGCAATTCGGGTCGGAGGAGAATGGTTCGCAGTTTCTCCTTGTACTTCTCGTCCATCTCCCCGCCCAGGACATGCACCGTCCCCTGCTCATCGTCCGGCAGCGCCTCGTAACTGTCGCTGGCCAGGGCATTGACCTCCGCTATGATCCCGCCCGCATGCGGCTCCACGATCTGCCCTCCATCATTGAAATAGGCCTTGAACCCGTTGTCGTGAGAGGGATTGTGGCTCGCCGTGAGCACCACCCCCGCATCCGCCCGCAGGGTCCGCAGGGCAAAGGAAAGCTCCGGAGTGGCCCGGGGGCCGTCAAAGAGGTAGGCATCACATCCCGTCTCCACACAGACCTTCCCGCAGTAGTGGGCAAAGTCGGCCGAGAAATGTCGCGTATCCCGGGCAATGACAAACACTGGTTTCCGGTCCTCACCACTCTCTGCGAGATACTTCTTCACATAGGAAATGAATCCCCGGATCGCCCGGTTCACGTTGTAGAAATTCATGGAAGCCGTGCCGTAGCAGGGAAACTCCGGGCGATCTCCGGGTCCACTCACGCCGCGCTCCACACTGGTAACCACCTTTCCAATCGTTCGTCCCCGCAATCCACCCGTCCCGAAGGCCAGAGTCT
>JAAZXD010000560.1 GCA_014240355.1 Roseibacillus sp.
CGAATGGGGAAAGAAACTCGGTGCCCTGCGCAAGGGGGATCCCGGGGGCTACGAGCACAAGGTTACGATCTATCCCCAGCATGGGCACTGGATGAATCGTGATGATCGTGAGGCTCTGCCGTGGATGATCACCAGGACGCGCAATCCGTGGCCGAAGAAAATCGTGTGGCACCAGAGTGGGCGCACGCACGAGCGGTTTTACTGGCTCGCTGTAGCCAGGGGAACGGCGAAGGGCGGGCAGACGGTGGAAGCGGAAGTGAAGGGACAGGAGATCACCCTTAGTGCGGGCGGCCGGAAGGAGCTCAAGTTGCGCCTGAGCGACCAGCTGCTGGATCTGGACCAGCCGGTGGTGGTGAAGGCGGATGGCCGGGAGGTCTTTCGGGGCAAGGTGGAGCGGGGTGTGCAGGCCATCTGGAACTCGCTGCAGGAACGACCGGATGTGACATCGGTGGCGACGGCCGAGTTACAGCTGAAGTTTTAGGGGTAAATCGGTGAGCACGGAAAAAGAGAGGGTGCCGCGGAGATATCTCTGCCGACGGGTGAATCGTTCCATTGCCATTGATGGTTCACTGTCCGACCCGGGCTGGTCGGATCTGGCGTGGACCGAAGACTTCGTCGATATCACGGGGGCTCCGGAGTTGCGACCGCGATTCCGCACCCGCTTGAAAATGGCATGGGATGACGGCTTCCTTTACGTCGGGGCGGAACTGGAGGAGCCCCATGTGTGGGGAACGATCACGGAGAAGAACGCGGTCATGTTCGAGGACAACGACTTCGAGGTCTTCATCGATCCGGACGGCGACGGGCTCGATTATTACGAATTCGAGATCAATGCCCTGGGAAGTATCTGGGAACTGAGTCTGCCCAGACCCTACGGAGAGGGAGGAGTTCCGATCCTGGGATGCAATCTGCCTGGTCTGCAGAGTGCGGTGCAGGTCCGGGGCACGCTGAATGACCCCGGTGATGAGGACGAGGGGTGGTCGGTGGAAGTGGCCTTTCCCTGGGCTGGCCTGGCACAGTTCAACAGGGAAGGCGCCACCCCGCCGCAAGTGGGAGACATCTGGAAGGTGAACTTCTCGCGCGTGCAGTGGCGGCACGAGGTGGTGGAGGGCCGCTACGTGCGCATTCCGCCGCATGGCACGCCGCTCGCCGAGAGCCTCAATCCGGAAGAGCAGGAGCACCCGGAGGACAACTGGGTGTGGAGTCCCCAGGGTGCGGTCAACATGCACCTGCCGGCGCGGTGGGGTGAGGTGGTGTTCGGTGAGTAGTGGAGGGTGTCGGTTTTGAGGCTGTGGTTACCGCAGACCGGGGGATCCCTGAAGGGGCGGGCTGTCGCGTCGCACCTCTGTCACGAAGTCTTGATAAGTGCCTGCTTCCCTTGCAGGTTGAGACATCATGATGGTGCGGGAGATTGCGGAACGCATCCTCTTCGGGACTACCCTGGAGGAGAAGCTCGCCCCACCACCCCCGGGGGTGAGCGATGAGAATCGCGGAGATCCGATCACTACTCCGGAAGCGCCAGGCAGGCCGGAGGAACTGAGGTTGCGGCGTGATGGCGTCCGGGCCGAGTTTCCCGGAACGGTGGGACTTGAGAACGAGGAGCAGCGGGGAAGGTTGCTGCATTTCTTTGCCAATCACGAATTGCTGGCAACCGAACTGATGGCTCTGGTGCTGCTGAAGTTTCCCGAGGCCCCGGCTGAGTTCCGCGCCGGGGTGCTGCAGACCATGAAAGAGGAACAGATGCACACCAAGCTCTACCTGAAACGGATGGCCGATTGCGGAGTGAAGTTCGGGGATCTTCCGGTCAACGGGTTTGTCTGGAATACGGTCTCCACCATGGCTGCCCCGCTCGACTACGTCACCCGGCTTT
>JAAZXD010000561.1 GCA_014240355.1 Roseibacillus sp.
CCTTTCCGGGACACTGGAGAGTGATGAAGGGCGTTCTGGTTGTAGAGTAAGCGATGGACTGCGCGAAAACATCACTGGTGTCCGTCTGCAGTCCCAGACTGGACAAGAGGCGGACAGTTTTGTGTATCGGCAGGATGAAGGGAGCGATGGGAGTAATCCTTCTTTGTCTCGGGCTTCCGGTGGAGGCCACGGTGATCAAGTTTGAGAAGGTTGGTCTCACCCCGGCCACGGAACTGCGTGGACTGCAGTCGGTGAAAGGCTATGGCGACCGGGTGAAGGGGCCGAGTACGGGTGGTTTCAGGGACTCCTTTGCGGAGGGGAGTGGATGGACGCCCGATGTCCTCCTTGACTTCGCGGGCGGTCACGACGTCAAGACGGTCAACTCGTGGCGGGAGCGCTGGGATGGCGGGGATGGAGCCAACTACCTGCTGGATGGCGATGACGGAGGTCCCTACTACTACTGGTACACCTTCACTCCGGAGAATGGGGTGGGAGTGTTGATCAATTCGCTCGACCTCGAGGCCTCGAGGGAGGTGCCGAATCGGATCGACTGGAGGATCCGGGCCGGGAGTCGGACGGGAAGGGAGCTGGCCAAAGGATCGACGGGGAATTTCACCGGGGATCTCACCGGGCTCGATCTCAGGATGAAGGAGGCGCACCACGGTCCGGTTGTCCTTGAGCTGATCCATACCGGGACGCGGACAACGCTGGCGGTCGACAACCTGGACTTTGACCAGGTTAAGCCGGGGAAAGGAGGGGTGCCCGCGCTGCTGGTAGAGGTGGGAACCCGGAAGCAGCTGCTGGTGGATGACTACCTCATCGATCGAATGGTCCACGTCGATCGTGTTCTGGGAACGGTGGAAAAGGTGAGTAGGGAGAATCCCGTGTTTGAGGGGAGTTTTTACGGAACGGTCCTGCACGATGAAGGGAAGTTCAAGTTATGGTATCGCGGGCACCCGTATGGCTATGCGGAATCGAAGGATGGGGTACGCTTCCGCAAGGTGGCGGATCTGACGGGGATGACCCAGAAGTCTCCGGCGGAAGGGGCGACCTTCTATGTCGATCCGCACGAGATGGACCCGGCCCATCGCTACAAGGCCTGTTACGCGCACAAGACGATGCGGGCCGCCCTGGCCTATTCAGCGGACGGGATTCACTGGAAGGACTACAACGGGGGGAGGCCGGTAACGCACCGGGCAGCGGACACCTATAACCAGGTCGTGTGGGATGAGGGCGCAGGGGTCTATCGGCTCTTTACCCGGACGGATTACCGGGGCGCGCTCAAGGCCGGGATGGAGGTAAGGGGGGCGCGCAGCATGATCAACCAGGATCCCAAGGCTGATCCCACCAGGTGGAAGGTGGTGCGCAACTGGCGATTTGACCGGGAAGATCCGGAGGAATGGAAGCGGCGCCAGATCTATGGACTGACCGACTGGATCTACCAGGGCGTACACTTCGCGCTCATGATGGTGATCGAGTGGCCGGAGGATATGAGCGAGGGGCCGAAGGACTATCACAAGCGGCACGAACGCAACCTTCTGGAATTCTACATTGCGACCAGCCGGGATGGGGACAGCTGGGACCTGCGCTGGATCTATGCCGGAAAAACCATGATCCCGCGTGGAGGCGACGGGGCCTGGGACAAGGACATGATCATCCCGGCCTCGGCGGTGATCACGCATGGGGACAAGCACTGGCTTTACTATGACGGTTACAATGAGCGGCACGGGGTCTTCCGGCGGGATGATGAGAAGGCGCGGGGAGGGATCGGGCTCGCGACCCTGAGGCTGGATGGATTCGTCGGGCTGGAAGCGAAGGGCCAGGCAGGGGTGGTCACCACTAGGCCGTTCAAACTTGAAGGTGAC
>JAAZXD010000562.1 GCA_014240355.1 Roseibacillus sp.
CCACCCTTGAACGCATCGTGAATGACCGCGAACTCGGCACCGAACCCGAGGTGAAGGCCATCATGGACGAAACTACGCTGGAGGAGGTACTTTCACTGGTCCGTCGTATTTTCCTCCCGGAAGTGGTCGGCAACTATATCGCCCGCCTGGTGGACGCCACCCACCCCGGCCAGTCAAATGCCGCCCGCAACATCAAATACGGCTCCAGTCCGCGGGCCGCTCTTTCCCTTGCCGCCTCCGCAAGGGCGCACGCACTCATGAACGAGCGCACTCACGCCAGCTTCGAGGATGTCAAGTTCGTGGCTCCCTCCGTCCTTCGCCATCGTGTCATCCTTGAGTACAACGCGCGGGTGGAGGGCCTCACCGCCAATGAAGTCATCGCCTCCCTCCTGGAAGAGATTCCCTTCCAGGCGGGCGCCACTCCCAGGACCCTGCATCAAACCTCCTCCACCTGATTCTCTTACGCATGAGGAATCGGATACTCATCCTCCTCGCCCTCGCCGCACTGAATGCCCCGCTTCAGGTCGCAAACGCCCAGGCTTCGCAAGCCCTCATCAGGGAGACCTACAACGCCAAGGGAAAACCGGCAATCTCCCTGGAAGTCACTCCCCTCCTCACCCAGCTCCCCTCCTCCGGCTACTTCCCACTTCGCGTCAAGATCACCAATGACAGCAAGGCCAGCCGCACGTGGATGTTCGGGTTCACTTCGCGCGACTTCAATCCCGGTGGAGAGGGAAACGAACTCAAGTCCGAGTTTTCCGTGAAGTGCGATTCGCAGGCCGTAGCCGAAGTCGACCTGCTGGTCCCCCTGATAAGCGTCTTTCTGGAAAAAGGCTCCATCGAACTCGACATTGAGGTGAGCGCACCCGCTCCCTTCCCGGGTTCGAGGGAAACGATCTCAACGGAGTCCCATCATGACTGGCCCTCCGTAATGTGCAGCGAGACCATTCACAGCCGCAACGGGAACAAACTCGACAACGCGGCAGAATCCTCCCTCGGGGCATATCCCGGATCCGCGCCCCATCCCGGTGTCTTCACCGGATCGGGGGGCTATGTCGGCACGGGCCTTGAGTTCGGAGCCAGCTTCAGCCCCAGGACCATGCCGGACGACTGGCGCGCCTACAGCGGCTACGACGCCTGTCTCCTGACCGACGGCGACTGGAACGACCTCCCGGTGGGAGCCAGGAGCGCCCTGCGCAAGTGGAATCGCCTGGGAGGAGTCCTCCTCGTCTACACCACCAACCCCGCAACCGATCTCAACAGCCTGGGCCTGGAGAAGGGTGCGGTGGGAGCTTCCCGTGCCGATTTCGGCTGGGGCACCGTGCGCCTCCAGAGCTTCCCCGACAGCGGTCTTCTTGAGGCCGAAGAGACCGTCAAACTCGTGCGCGACACCATCAGTCACACCGGCGGGCATCGTGCTCGAAACCTGCGGAGCAACTTCCACCCCCACTGGCCCCTTCAGGTAGCCTTCGGGGAAAAAACCTTCCATATCGCCTTTTTCATCCTCGTTCTCATCATCTTCGGGATTCTGGTCGGACCGGTGAATCTCTTCGTCTTTGCGCGGGCCGGACACCGGCACAAACTCTTCGTCACCACCCCTCTCATCTCACTTGGTGCAAGCACCATCCTGGTGGTGCTCATCCTCTTCCAGGATGGATTCGGGGGACGCGGCCAGCGCCTCGTCCTCCACGAGGTCGGACCCGACAACACGGCTTACATTTCGCAGGAGCAGATCGCCCGCACCGGAGTCCTCCTGAAGACCGACTTCACCACCAGCGAACACGGTTACCTCAGCCCCGTCATACTCGCCAATTCACGCTGGGCCCGCATCACCGAGGAAAACAGTGGCG
>JAAZXD010000563.1 GCA_014240355.1 Roseibacillus sp.
GGACAAGGTTGCCAATGCCCATTTCCCCGACGAGCAGCACGACTACGGCCTCTCCAAGCGCCTGGCCGCCTACCCCTTCCTTGCCGAACATCTCCAACTCGATCTGACGCGTGTGACCGGCCAGGAGGGCAGGATCGACGAGTCCTTCGTGGTGGCCGAAACGCAGGACCAGATGATGGTCTTCAACGGCAACTACCCCGCAAACGCGGTCAAACCCAACACCCCGCTGCCATAAGACGTCCCGTCACGCTTTGAGAATGCCTGCCCATTCCGGACTTGAATCGCTCTCCACGAGTTTCTTGAATCACGGATCATGAGACTTCGCCTCGTCTGCCCCTTCATCGTCCTGGCCGGGCTCTCCCCCCTCTGTCTTGCAGAGTGGGAGTTCTTTGCCATGGACACCGGCACCCGTGACAGCCAGACCCGGTCCTACGACCAGCAGGCTGCTCTGGTGAAGGAACTGGGCTTCTCCGGTATCGGGTACACCGGGGCGAACAACATTCCCGAGATGCTGGCCGCCACCGGCAAGCACAAGATCAGGTTCGCTCCGCTCTACAATGGCATCGAGGTCCGCAACAACGGCGTCACCCATCACGCCAATCTCGAAAAAACCATTGCCGAGGTGAAGGGCCGCGAGGCCATCGTGTGGCTCTACGTCGGAGGGCGACGGCCCGCTGACCCCTCCGGCGCCGACGCCCCGGTGGTAGCGAAGTTGCAGGAGCTCGCCGACCACGCCGACAAATCGAACGTTCGCCTCGCACTCTACCCCCACGCCGGCGCCTACGCCGACCGCGTGCAGGACTGCGTAAGGCTGGTCAAGGCCGCCGATCGCCGGAACCTGGGCGTCACCTTCAACCTCTGCCACTTTCTCAAGGTTGACGGCAGAGAGCTCGACAAACGCCTTGAGGAAGCCGCCCCACACCTCTTTGTGGTCACCATCAACGGCGCGGACAAAGACGGCACGGGATGGAATACACTCATCCAACCGCTCGATGTCGGCACTTACGATGTCCTGCCGATCCTCCGAAAACTGAAGTCCCTGAAGTGGGATGGTCCGGTCGGTCTCCAGCACTACGGCATCCGCGGCAGTTCCCGCGACAACCTGGGTCGATCGATGAAGGGATGGAAAACGTTGCTGGAGCGACTGGATGCCAAATAGCAGAGCGGAGGAGCCCGTCGTCCGACATGGCCCTGCGGGCATCATGGCGCTGCTGGATGATTAACCGAGCTTGACCCGACTGCCAACCAGACGAAACCTGTCGGAGTGCAGTCCTCTGATTTTACCCGACCCGGCAGCTCTCCCCGTAGTCCCCGCGAAACGCTGGGGGGCTATGTTATTGCCGCCCGCACCCTCGACAAGTGCCGGGCAGCCATTGCCGGCACCCTGGGGGAATACAAGTTCGACTGTCCCCTCGACAATTTCTTCTTCGATTTCACCGGTCTGACCGCGGAAACTTTCCGGAAGTTCGTCTCCACCGGCGCTGAGGACGGGGCAGTGGCGACCTGGATCGAGGAAAATGCCAGCAGGCGTGAACGCCGCGAGATCATCCAGTGGAACAACGACATGCGCGGCAAGAGGATCTGCGAACTGCCGATCGAGCTCCAGGAATTTCTCGAAGGCTATATCCCGCAATTCATCCCCGGGAACCGGCCCGTCTACGTCTGGTTCGACGTCTACGATCTCGAGGAGGGACGATCCTGAAACTGAGATGCAGGGTTCCAACTCTATCACGGACATTCCGCTTGCAGCGGACAACTTTCATGACGATCCGGAACCCCGGCAGCTTGCATGGTCAGCGGCGCTTCGATTGCTGTCCTGCCTCGGATTGCACCACGAGGACTTCAC
>JAAZXD010000564.1 GCA_014240355.1 Roseibacillus sp.
TTTGGGGAATCGAGAATCGAACTGGAGGCCGTGAGGTGCTCTAAGAGAATGTCATGAATAAGAGTAGATTCGATCTTGCGCGAATTGTCGTGGCGGCTGGTTGTCTGGCGGCCGCGGGGATTTCCTCGGCCGAGGAGCCCGCCCTGCCCCGTCTCGCCTGCCGGGTTGTTCCCTTGCCTGGCCACCGCACGGCCTTCGAGTACCGCGGGAAGGAAGTGGCGGTGTGGCACTTCGGGAAGGAGTATCCGCGCCCGTTCTTTTATCCGCTGCGCAGTCCGAAGGGAACGGTGCTGACCAGGATGGGACATCCTGGGGCACCCGATCACGACCACCACCGCTCGATCTGGTTCGCCAACAACAAGGTGGCGGGCGTGAACTTTTGGGGCGACGAGGGCGAGAACCTGGGTCGCGTCGAGCAGAAGCAGTGGCTGGCCTATAAGGATGGCGAGGCCGAAGCTGTCATGGCAGTGCTTCTGGGTTGGCTTGATGGCGAGGGGCGCGAGCTGATGGAGCAGGAAGTGGTGGCAGCGTGGCGTCCCGGCGGGAAATCCGGCCATGAACTTGAACTGCAACTGACTTTCCGCCCCAGGGGCGAGTCGCTGGAACTGCAGAAGACCAATTTTGGTTTTCTTGCGGTGCGGATGGCGAAGGAATTATCGGGCCACTTCGGAAAGGGCGAAATCCGGGACAGCGCTGGACGCAAGGGTGAGAACGAGATCTTTGCAAAAAGTGCGAAGTGGATGGATTACTCCGGGCCGACGGAGGCAGTCCCCGATGGGCGCGAAGGAGTGACCTGCTTCGATCACCCGACCAATCCCAATTACCCCACCCACTGGCACGTGCGGGAAGATGGCTGGATGGGGGCAGCCTGCTGCCTTGTCGAAGGCAGGATCCTGAAGAAGGAAGAGCCCCTCGTGCTCCGCTATCTGTTGCTGGCGCATGCCGGGAAGAACGGAGGCAGGGAGTTCGATGCCGTTGCGGAGGAGTTCGGCAGCCGTCCCGCCTTCACGGTGCAAAAATCGACCCGGCCTCATCGACAGTTTGAGGTGGTCCGGAAACAGCTTCCGCGCAATTAGTGCGATTGTAGCGTCTCCAGTGATGCAAAACTTTCCCAATCGGGCCGATTTGGTGTTCAATTTGACTTCCGCGTCGTAATGTGACCGCTACAGGAAGGGCCACCAATCACAGCCAATAACTCCGAACCACGACGACCAATGAATTCGAACAATCCGACTCGCAGGACTTTTATAGGCGGGGCCTCTGCAACCGCTGCTCTTGGGACCTTTTCCAGCGTGCAGGCCCAGGGCGGGGGAGCCAATGACAAGCTGGTGGTGGCCGTGATGGGCATGGGGCGCGGAGGGGCGCTGGCCCAGAGCTTTCACGGGTTGCCCAATGTGGAGGTTGCCATGGTGTGCGATGTGGACAAAAAGCGGTCGGACTCCGCAGCCGGAAACCTGGGCCCCAAGGTGGAATCGGTGACCGACTTCCGCCGCATCCTCGACCGGAGGGAGATCGACATTCTCGTCATTGCGACCTGCAACCACTGGCACGCTCCTGCCGCGATCCTGGGGTGTGAGGCGGGCAAGCACATCTACGTGGAGAAACCCTGTTCGCACAACCCGTACGAAGGCGAGTTGCTGGTGCAGGCGTCCCGGAAGCACAAGTGCTTGGTGCAGCACGGGACCCAGCGCCGGTCCTGGCCCAAGATCGTGGAGGGGATCCGTAAACTCCGGGAAGAGAAGGTGATTGGCCGCGTCTACCGGGCGGACTGTTTCTATACCAACCGCCGGGGTTCAATCGGAAGGGGCAAGGCGGCAGCTCCTCCCGCTCACATTGA
>JAAZXD010000565.1 GCA_014240355.1 Roseibacillus sp.
AAACCGGATATGCCCATCAGGGTCAGCATGACCGAGAATGTCTTGAGGGTTTCCCCCTCGGTCATCCCCGACATCCTGGAAATAACCCAGAACCCGCTGTCATTCATCCAGGGACCAGGCTTGGACCCGCAGCCGATGGCCAGCGCGAGATAGACGGGGTGGAAGGCCAGGTCCACGTTCTCCAGCAGGGACGCCATCAGGGCCCCACAGGTGATCATGGACACCGTGGCGGAACCCTGGGCCATCCTTACCAGCGCGGTGCACAGAAAAGCGACGAGGAGAATCATGTGCCCGGAACCGCTGAAAACATCCTTCAAGGTGTCCGCGATTCCGGTCTCCTTCATGATCGACCCAAAGGCCGAACCTGCCGCCGTGATCAGGATGATCGTACCCCCACCCGCCAGGGCTGACTGCAGAACCCGGGGAAGGGCCAGTCCCGGGGGACGATGCTTTACCAGGATGAGAATCGCGATGAGAGCCCCCACTCCCAGAGCCATATTCTTGTTCCCCAGCAGGAGGGCGATCTGCCCTCCCAGAGCATAGTCGGCATCCGCCGCTTTCCCATGCAGCGAGACGATAATCGTCCCGGCCATGATGAGCGCGAAAGGAACCACAACGGGCAGCAGCGAAATTCCCAGCGAGGGGAGCTGCCGCCCGGGATCGGGCTCGAATTCTTCATCCAGGGAGAGGGCGGTTTCCCGCATCTCAATCCTGAAAGTGTTGTTCGCCCAGCGAGCATAAAGGTATCCCACCGTCATGGTGACAACACCCAGAAGCAGTCCTCCGAGGATCATGACACTGAGATCAAGTCCGGGACGTCCCTGATCCCTGAGAGCTTCATCAATTTCAGAAACCACCAGGAGCGGACCGGGCGTGGGCGGAACGAGGGAGTGAGCCATGCTCCCCCCTGCCACCACCGCGAGGAGGGCCAGAATGAATTTCTCCGGGTTGGCCTTCGCGAAGGTCCGCACCAGCGGAACCATGAGGTAGAACACTGTGTCGAAGAAAACCGGGATACCGAGGAGAAATCCACTGCTCAGGAATCCCAGGGGAGCACGCTTTACTCCAAAAAGACTCAGGAATCCTCTCACGATCCGCTCGGCCGCTCCGCTTGCAAGAAGACACTGGCCGATGACTGCCGCCATCGCGATGACCAGGCCCACCTTGCCGCAACCGCTGCCAAAAGCCGTTCCAAGCCTCTTTCCGACCAGAGCCAACGGTTCCTCCCCGGGAGCCAGCACGGCCACCACCACCGCTCCCAGCATCAACGCCAGGAACGGATGCAGGCGGAACTTCAGGATGGTTCCTACCACCACCGCCATTCCAATCAGACAAATGACGACCGGGCTCATCGTGCACACCATCCTTCCATGCGCGAAAAGCCTTCAAAAGAACCGCCCCGGATGTAAAGAGAGTTCGTCACCAATATCCATATGCCTGATCCGCGCCCACGCAGGAAGCCCAAAGACCTTCGCAGCCACCGCTTCTTCGCACCCGACACCCAGAGGGGCTTCGGTCACCGCTCCCGCCACAAACAGCTCGGCCTCAACGATGACGAGTTCATGGGCAAACCAGTCATCGCGATCCTCAATACCTGGAACGATTTCATTTCCTGTCATGCGCACTTCCGTCAGCGCGCCGAGGAAATCAAGCGAGGTGTCTGGCAGGCCGGCGGATCACCTGTCGAAGTTCCCGTTCTGGGTTTGAGCGAAACCTTCATGAAGCCAACCTCCATGAGCTATCGCAACCTGCTGGCCATGGAGACCGAGGAGGTGCTGCGTGCTCACCCCATCGACGCCGCCGTCCTCATGGGCGGTTGCGCCAAGACCACGC
>JAAZXD010000566.1 GCA_014240355.1 Roseibacillus sp.
ATTTGGGACCTCCCCCGTGATGCGCACATTATAGCTCCCCAGCCGGGCATCCGGGGGAAGGGTCCACTCCACCTCCACTCCGCCAAACTCGTCGGTGCGAAGCTTCTTGAACTCCTGCACCTTGCCCGTGTTCTGGTGATGAATCTCAATCAAGCACTCCCGATTTGCAAAGAGAGAGACGTCATCCAGATCATATCTGGCAGTCCGGCTCCAGAATTTCAGATGCACCTTCTGCTCGGGGCGATAGACAGGCCGATCGGTAATTCCGTAGGTTTTTGAATGGTTGAGCTTGTTCCAGTTGAAGTCATGCCATCGGTAGTACTGGAACCCCATCAGCGCCCGTCCTCCGCCCACACTGCGACCCACGACCATCCAGTGGTAATTCTGATCCAGGATCTCTCTTCCGAGGATGATCGACCCGTCTGCTCCGATCTTCTTCTTCAGCCTCTTGGTCTTGACGTCGAACTTTCTGAAGGCTTTGCCTATGCCCTTGCGGGGTTCCACGCGATATCCGAAGAGCTCCAGTTCCCCGCTCAGCGGCGCACCGGCCTTGCTTTCCGAAAGGTAGAACAACTTGCCCTCTCTGAGTTGCTGGGAAACGAGCGCGGTATCGCTGATCCATACCACGATCCAGGAGGCATTGCCCTTTCCGGCCGTGGCCTTCAGGAGGTAGGCTCCCGCCCTGCTCACCGGCATTTCGAGTTCGGTCCGCGTGTCCCAGTGATTCTTCCGCGGTTCCAGGACCACCTTCCAGTCCTTCACTTTCTCACCCAGATATTTCTCCTGGTTACCATTCACCAGACGATTGCCTATCTGCGCCACATTCACCGTAGGATGATCGATCTGGCGGGGGTTGTTCTCCAGGTGCTTGTAAAGATCTTCAATCACCAGATCGATCCGGAGCTCATGCAGTGAAAGGCTGACGTTCCTGGCGTTGCGATAAATGAAATCAACCTTCGGCTTTTGACCTGCCTGCGCCATCGGAGCGGAAACAAAACGCCCCCAGTCCCCCTCGATCTGGTCGAGCAATTTCTTCCGGTGGCTGTTATTTCCCCGGCCGTGAGTTTCAACCAGTCTCTTTAGCTCCGTGCCCGCACTCACATACTGCCGCCGATTCAAAAGAATCTGCACCAGAAGATCGCCAAGCGAGTCGTTGGACATCTTCCCGGTCGAAAGCCGGCGCAGGAGTGGAATGAACTGGTAATCCTCCGGAAGCTCGAAGCGTTGCACCCCACTGGCCAGTTTCGCAATCGTCTCGTTCTCCTTCAGGGTATGGACCTGCAGAATTCCCTTCGCCTCATCGGGGTCCTGTTGCCCCCACCATCCAAAACCAGCCAGGGTGGTCACCCCGTAATGTTGAACAAGGAACCGGGCCCATTGATCCTCCACCCGGGGTCTTCTGGCAGGGTTCAGACGTACCGCTTCGCTGATCACCCACCGCCACCTCTCACCATCGTTGCGGGCGGCCTCCCAGGATTCAGGAACTCCGATCACCAGCATATTGCCATCGGCATCAACCGGGGCCCCTCCTCCGCTCGAAAGGCGTTGCTCGCTTCCGAAATCAGGAAGCTCATCCAGAACGGTCAGCGATCCAGTGCGACCGCTGGAAAGATAAACAGCAAGTTCGGAGTGCATCTCGCTGAGCACTCCCCCATCACCTGCTCCCGCCTTCTCGATGGCCTGCAGCACCAATTGAATGGCCCGCACCCGGTCCCGGCCGCTGCAAGTCACATAACGTCCGCCTCCCCGGCGGTGTCCACGATGAAATTCCCCGTCCAGGAGGAACCCCGAATGCTGCAAATGGTGATAACTCTCCGCCACCTCCCTTAAA
>JAAZXD010000567.1 GCA_014240355.1 Roseibacillus sp.
GCCGGATCAAGGCCCTCGTCGGCAAAATATTCCCGGGGCACACCCAGTTTCATTCCCGACACACCCCGCTGGAGTCCAGCGGTGTAGTCGGGCACTTCCGCATCAAGGCAGGTTGAATCCCGTTTATCTCCACCCGCGATGACTCGAAGAAGGAGTGCGGAATCCTCCACCGTCCTGGTAAGAGGCCCGATCTGGTCAAGAGAGGATGCAAAGGCCACCAGTCCGTAGCGGGAGACACGCCCATAGGATGGCTTCAATCCCACCACGCCACAGTGACTGGCGGGCTGCCTAATGGAACCCCCGGTATCCGATCCAAGCGCGGCGACAGCCATGTCCGCAGCCACCACCGCTGCGGAGCCACCAGAAGACCCGCCGGGAATCCGGTCGTGAGCATGGGGGTTTCTGGTCTGCTGGAGGGCCGAGTTCTCAGTCGACGATCCCATCGCGAACTCATCGAGATTGGTCCGCCCATAGAGAACCGCACCCGCCTCCTTGAGCCGGGCCGATACAGTTGCATCGTAAGGCGAGAGATAACCACCTTCCAGGAACCGGGAGGCGCAGCTGCATGGATGGTCCTCCACGTTGATATTGTCCTTCAGGGCAATGGGAATCCCCCCGAGCGGCCTGGCCAGGTCGACCGCCTCGGCATCAACGAGAGCCTTCTCGAAGTCGGAACTGAGGTAACCGCCGATCGTCTCATTCTGTGCAGAGATGGCAGTCCCCACAGACTCCACGATCTCGCGAGGGGTCGTCTCTCCCGCAAGGAGCATGCGCCGGAGGTTGGCAATGCTGGTAGTGGCCAGGTTCACGACATGAAGGACTAGGAATCCACCACCTTGGGGACTCGCACCTGATCCAGGGCTGTGTCCGGTGCATTACGCAGGAACTGCTCACGGGTGAGGCTCTTGTCGGTCTCATCCTCTCGGAAGCAATCAAGGATCGGAGCCGGGTGCGCCGTTGGCTCCACACCTTCCACTTCAAGCGACGAGAGGGTGTCGACAAAAGCCAGAATCTCACTCAGTTGTTTCTGGAACTGAGCAGTTTCCTCCTCGGTCAGATCCAGTCGGGCCAGTCCGGCTACATAGCCGACATCAATTTCCGGAGCCGCACTTTGCCTTTCGCTCACGCGCGGATGTTCGGGAGAAAGCTCAAGGTTTAAAGTATAAAGTTCACCGTTTATGGAACCAGGAACTGGAAATCCAGGCATGAACGGATCACTTCACACTGCTTGCAGAACGGAATAGATCCAGAAGGAGAGCATCAGAATGGCCGTGACGAGCAGGATAAAGAGGAAAGCGCTCTTGGTCTGGTAACGATGCTCATTGCGGATCTCTCCACGACTGAGCCGGGAGTAGAATTTGTGTTCTCGGCGGCGGTCTTCCAAGTCATCAGGCGGGGGCATGGTAGTGATTTCCTCCTCCATTTCACGCCGGATACGCTCAGGCGCCCCTTCAATGAAATCCTCAAGCTCACTGATGCGGGAGATCAGTCGTTCTTCGCGCGAACTGAGGGGACAGTTAACCTTCGGCTTGTTCCGGAAGAATCCCATTATTTATACAGGAGAATGACAAGAGCCACGGTACCCAGCACGAGCAGGGGAAGGTTGTAGGCCAAGCCAGATCGGAAATTGGCCCCAAACCCACTTCCCGCTCCACTTCCCAACTTGGTCCCGGAGGCGGGGTTGCCGAAGATTCCACGGGTTCGCCCACCGGCAAAATGAGTCACCGCACTGTGGAACTCCTCTTCAGCCTGTTCCAGCATACAGGTGGCCCGACTCAGCTCTGTAGTGAAAGACTCTCGTTGCCAGCCTTCAGGTTCCACTTTCTC
>JAAZXD010000568.1 GCA_014240355.1 Roseibacillus sp.
CTGCGCCCACTCCGGAACCCGCACCCGCGCCCACTCCGGGGACACCCTAGCCGAATCCATTCCAGGATTTTCCTCCCTTCCCCCTTGAGAGAAGTGTGGCCGGTTCGTCCCCGTCCGGACGATTGATTGGCACTCGATGGCCCCCGCGGCGGCTTGTTCACATCTTCTCACAGATGTGGTGCCAACAAAATTTGACATACCCAGAAGGTTCTGACTTATTGAATAATCGTGTTTGAGAAGATCATCAGCAAGAACACGGGAGACGCTGCCTCCGGCCTCCCTTCCGCTCCTCACGTCGAACCCGCTCCCACCTCGGGCACAGAGGCCAATCAACTCGTCGCGATTTCCGCAGGCAAGCGCAATGTTCTCGGCAGCGACGTCGAGATCGAGGGAGAAGTCCGCTTTCAGGGCGATCTCATCGTGGACGGCAAGATCGAGGGCAGGATTGTTTCGGAGGGTTCGCTGACCATCGGGGAATCGGCCCATATCAAGGCTGAGATCCAGTGCGATTCGGTCATCGTGCAGGGCAGGGTGGAAGGCAACATCACAGTCACCGACCGGGTCGAAATCTTTGCCTTGGCCGAGGTGACTGGCGACATCAGAGCCGGAGCCCTTTCCATGGAAGCGGGAGCTGTCTTCGTGGGTGCCTCAGCCATTGGCACGCCCCGCAATCAACCCATGGAGGTAAACCAGACGCTCAAACTTGAGGAGAAGAAGGCCGAAGTGCTTGCTGAGAGCGCGAAGGCTCCCGCTGCCTGAGGCGGAGACCACCGCCCTCCGTGGCGCTGGCGCGAAAGGCGGATCCTCCCCTCCGTCCACCGGAACCCTGAGAACAGGGCGGCAAATTCGCAGATCCTTAAAAAGACTCAAATGATTCTCAAGAACTATTAGAAGTCTTGGTCACTTCGGTTCAGGCCTATTCCCTTATTCAACCGCACAAAAATACAGGTGTCATTACCTGGGATCGATTGTTAAGCACAAACTTTCTCGACCCTGCCCAGCCATCCAATGATGGTTGCAATGCACTCCACTTTCACCTGCGATCATGCTTGGACGTCCAAAGAATCTTCTCCTCTCGTGTCCGGTCTGCGGTCATGAGCAGGAAGAGCCCCAGTTTGCCTGCTCAACATTCTGTCGTGACCGTGGCTGTGGTGCCTGCTTCCAGATCGAGAATGGCGAGGCCGTGCCAATCCGCCCTCCCGCCGAATATCCCTTCCCTCTCCGCGACCAGGTTGAGCAACGAACGGAAGGTCCCGAAACCACCCGGGCACGTCGCCTGAAGAAGGAGAAGAAGGCGGGGCCACCCCGCGAGCAACAACTTGAGTTCTTCTCCGACCTCTCCCGGCACGACGCCGGAACTTCCGCCCTCCCCTCCAAGGCCCGCATTCCGCGCATCACCACCACCACGGGAGACCACCCTGCCATCGCCCGACTGGCCCGCCTCCTGCCCGAGGTTCCCAGGAAGGGCCACCGCCACATCCACTGCCTTGAGTGCGATTTCCCGCAGAGCATTCCGGAAGAGACGTTCTCCACCATCTGTCTGCGCTGCACCGCCTCCATACCGCTCGACAATCACGAGATCAGCACGATGCACCACCGGCGCATCCGGACCCGTGGAAATGTCCACATCCACCACGAAGGCGGAATCAATGGCGTCTCGGTGCACTGCCACGACCTGACTATCGAAGGTGTCTTCAAGGGCAGCGGGATCGACTGCGATGGAGACCTCACCATCCTGTGTGACGGAACCATCACGGGAACCGTGCGCTGCCGCCGCCTCATCATACAGGAACACTCAAAGGTTTCCTTCTCTCACCC
>JAAZXD010000569.1 GCA_014240355.1 Roseibacillus sp.
AATGGCAGCGTGGAGGTGCAGGGAATGGCACCAGGGCCAAGAGAGCCCCGGCTCCCAGACAAGCGGCACCGCGCAGGGTGAGGGGTGTAAGCATCGGTGGCGACCTTGCCAGGGGTGAGCCGGTTGCGACAGCAAAAACCGGATGAGTGGTCCTGCATGAGTCATGCAGAGGCTCGAGGAGTCCTTCTTAGCCAAGCTCTGTGGGGGGCTGCGCTCAGAACTGGATCTCGACTTCCAGCGGTTCACCTTCCACGACCACGATCTCCCGTGTGTCTACCGCGGGGTCGGGCATCTCACCACCAGGGCCGGTCGGCATCGCGTGCAACGTGGTCGTCAGACTCCAGCGCCCTGGTGCCATTCCCTGCACCTCCACGCTGCCATTTTGGAAACCGGATCCGCGCGTCGCTCCATCTCCCTTTCCGTCCTCTCCTCCATCCAGGCGTTCCAATCTCACCGAGCCGAACTGACCCGGATTGCCGTCCGACCCGACAACCCGGATCGAGAGTGTGGAGCCGACCTCGAGCAGAACCTCGATCCCTGTCCGCACCTCATCAGGATTGAGCTCATCAATCTCAACGTCCGCTGGTTGATAGCCATCGGACGTGACCTTCAAGGTCAGGTCTACATCCGGCCGGACGCCGTGAAGGCGGAAGGAGCCATCCGCGTTCGAAACTTTACGGGTGTCTGGGCCGCCAAAACGGATGACGCTGGTGCCGCCGCCGGTACTCCCCCCAGTGGACATTGAAAACATCATCACCGAGCGCGAGTCTCCGCCGGGTTCCGAGACGACGGGTCGGAGTTCCGCGCCGGCGATTCCTTCGCCGGCAGTATCCACCACGCGCCCCTCCAGAATCGTGTCGCTGAGGTCAAAGTTGAATTCGTTGTCTCCCTCATGAAGGGTGACGCGCAGGACTGTCTCCATCCAACGCTCTGGATGGCTAACGGTGAGCTTGTACTCTCCGACCTTACGGTCCTTCAACTCGTAGGCGCCGGTGGAGTCTGTCTGCTCCGAGTTGGAACTGAATGGCATCATGCCCGACATGGGATCATCCTCTTCGGTCCAGAGGGTGAAGCCCACGCCTGCGTTGGTCAGAGGGCGTCCGCGGACCGTCAGTCGGCCGCGTAAATGTCCACGCGCGGCGCCTACCAGATCAAGTTCGTGGATCGTGTTGCTCCCCACTTCGATCCGGCTCCAATCTTTGCTGGACGAGCCATCGCCCACGCCAGAGAACCCTATGAAGTTGGATGATCCTGATGATTCCTCTATGCGGAAAGAATGTGATCCCGGGCTGAGGTGCTTGTAAGTGCGAACGCCCTGGTCGTCTGTCCGATGCCTGCTGTCATCATCACCAGTGGGCGTGCGGTGGCCGAGCCTCGTATTTGCCAAGGGCTCACCAGATAAGTTGCGAGCGGTGATTCTCACCTCACCTCCGATAAGGAGTCGGACCTCCAGTTTCTCAGCTGCATAGGTGCGCGGGGCCAGGTCTAACGTTGCGTAGTCGCCGTGACTTACCCGAAGCGTCATGGTCTTGCCGGGGCTCGTTGTCAACTCCGCGATGCCTTCACTATTGGTGCGGACCGATTTCTCTGGGCCTCCTATGGACACGCTTCTCATGACAACTGCCTGCTGCTGTGTGCTCGGAGGATCAACCAGACGCACGCGCGCTTTGGCTACAGGATTGCCCGTGGTGTCGTCCAAAACCGTTACATGCAGAATCGGCATGGGCCTCAAGCGAATGGTGCCCAGGTTCTGCATCGCACCCGGATTGATCTGCACCTGTTCATCCCTGTAGAGCTCGAAGCCCACGGC
>JAAZXD010000056.1:0-4409 GCA_014240355.1 Roseibacillus sp.
GGTATAAGCGAAAGCACAGCAAGGGAATCCCCCTGGTGCCGTTTCTTTAGCTGGTGGACCGCTGGGGGCATGCGGCCTTTCAGCCCAGCCGGGAAGTGGCCACAAATCACTGGTCGTGGAAGGTGAAAGCTGTTAGGAGCTTCGCCCCTCCCACGAATCATGGTCCAGGAAGAGCTCAAGGAAGTGCGTGTCTTTGCCCCCGCCTCGGTGGCGAACGTGGCCTGTGGCTATGATGTGCTGGGCTTCGCCATTGAAGCTCCGGGTGACGAGATTGTGGCCCGGCATTCTCCGGAGCCGGGGTTGCGCATTGTTGAGATCACCGGAGACAACGGGAAGCTGCCCACGGAGGTTTCCGAGAATACCGCGGGTGTGGCGGCGCTGGATCTTCTCCGTCACCTCGGGATGCTTGACCGCGGGGTCGAATTGGAGATTCACAAGAAGATGCCCTTCGGCAGTGGACTGGGTTCGAGCGCGGCCAGCGCAGTGGCCGGAGCCTACGCGGTGAACAAGCTGATCGGGGAACCCCTGACCAAGAAACAGCTCCTGCCTTTTGCCATGGCAGGAGAGTCGAGTGCGGACGGCGCCTGGCACGCTGACAATGTGGGCCCGTGCCTGTTGGGTGGGATTGTCTTCATTCGGTCCAATCAGGAACTCGATCTCGCACAGTTGCCCGTGCCGGAGAATCTCTGGGCTGCGGTTGTCCATCCCGACATCGAGATTCTGACCAAGGTTGCCCGGGAGATTCTGCCCCGGGAGGTGCCTCTCGATAATGTGACCCAGCAGGTAGGCAACCTGGGGGGATTGTTGTGTGGATTGATCCAGGAAGACTACGAACTGATCAGCCGCTCCATCCATGATGTCATTGCGGAGCCGCGTCGGCAGAAACTCATTCCCGAATTTTACCGGGCCAAACGCGATGCCATGGCTGCGGGCGCTCTGGGATTCAGCATCTCGGGGGCGGGACCGAGCGTTTTTGCCCTTTGTGAAGGAGAGGAAACGGCCAGGCGCGTGGGCGGGGAGATCGCGCGGGTATTCAGCGAGGTGCCCATTGAGAATCAGGTTTACGTGTCGATGGTCAACCCGCACGGAGTGCATGTGGTTGCGTAGCGGGGAGCAGGGGAGAGTGAGCGGAAGCTCGAATTCGGGACTGACAACCGGCACCTGACAACCGAGAACTTCCCTCGTGGCGCAGCGATTCTACAGCACCAGTTCGACGGATGAATCCGTCGATCTCCGGGAGGCGGTGCTGCGCTCGTTGCCTGCCGACAACGGGCTTTACATGCCGAGGAGCGTGCCGGTGATGGACGAAGCGTTCTGGGCTCACTGGCGTGGGTGGTCCTTTGCGGAACTGGGCTACCGGATTGTCTCGTCAATCTTTGCAGGAGCGGTGCCGGAGAAACCCCTGCGGGGGATGGTGACGGATGCGGTCAATTTTGATGCGCCGCTGGTGACGATCGCGGAGAAGATGCACGTTCTCGAACTCTTTCATGGGCCCTCCCTCGCCTTCAAGGACTTCGGAGCACGATTCATGGCGCGCCTGATGGCCTGGCTCACGCGCGATGATGAACGGGATCTCATCGTGCTGGTAGCCACCTCGGGGGATACCGGGGGAGCGGTGGCGAGCGCCTTTCATGGCGTGCCTGGAACGAAGGTGGTGGTGCTCTATCCCAGTGGCAAGGTGAGCGACCTGCAGGAGAAGCAGCTCACCACCCTGGGGGACAACATCACCGCGCTCGAAGTGGCAGGAACATTCGATGATTGCCAGCGCCTGGTGAAGGCGGCCTTTCTCCATTGCGAATTGGCGGAGGAGCGGAACCTGACTTCCGCCAACTCGATCAACATCGCACGGCTCATCCCACAGGCCTTCTACTATTTTCATGCCGCCCGGCAGCTTCCGGAGGGCGCCGAGCCCGTCTTCGTGGTGCCCAGCGGGAACTTCGGGAACCTTACTGCAGGGCTCCTTGCGAACCTGATGGGGTTACCGGTGAGGCAGTTCATTGCGGCCACCAACGTGAACGACGTGGTTCCCGCCTACCTGGAGAGCGGGAGTTATGAGCCACGACCCAGTCAGCCGACCATCTCCAACGCGATGGATGTGGGTGCGCCAAGCAACTTTGTCCGTCTCCTGGATCTTTGTCGTCATGAGCACGGCCTGATGGCGGATCGGATCGTGGGCTGCCGCTTCGACGACGAGCAGACGCGGGCAGCCATCCGGGAGGTCAAGGCCAGCACCGGCTATGTGATCGAACCTCACGGCGCGGTTGGCTGCCTTGCCGCGGGAGCGTGGCGGGCGGATCACCCCGGGGATGAGATGATCGTGCTGGAGACGGCTCATCCCGCCAAGTTCCTGGATGTGATGGAGGAGGAACTGGGCGAGGGAGCAGTTGAGATTCCGGAGCGCCTGGCCTGCCTGGCCGATCGTGAAAAGGTGGCGGTTAAGATGCCTCCGGACGAGGAGGCCTTTCTTCGCTGGCTGGGGGAGGCAAAGGTCTGAGCTGGCTCTGGCCCCACGGCATGAACCGGGAACCTTCCACCCGGCTGCCTAGTTCCCGAATGGGGGCAGGATCAGTTCGTCTCCGGGTTTGATGACCGGGGGGGCCCCATCAGGGAAGGTGCCTCTTACGGGGTTGGCAGAGGCCTTGGTTTTTTCGGGCTCGAAGATGTGAGCGACCTTGAGCTGCCCGTAGATTCCCGCTTGTCGGCGGATGGCGAGGATGGTGCCCGGCTGGATCTCCCGGTGGAGTTCGATGATGGCGAAGCCGCCCGCCTGCTGGTCCGGTTGCTTGTCCACCCATTCGACCACCTTGGCTTGAAGCCAGGCCTGCCGGACCGTTGAGGCCCGGGCCTTCTGCTTCTTGGCCGCCTCGATCATGGGCTTCGAGATCAGGCCCTGATTGGCCTCTTCCTTGAGGAGTTCGTTTTCGCGTTCGGCCTTGGCCAGCTCAGCCTCGAGCTGGGTGCGGGTTACTACCCCTTCCCCGGGAGCCGGAACCTCGCTCACCGGGGAGGGGAGGGTGGGCGCTGCGGGCGGGACTGCCACCCCATTGCCGGGATTCGGGGAGGGAGGGGAAATTGGGGCAGGAATCGGGGTGATCGGCGCGGATGCAGTGGGGCCGGGATCAAGCGGGGGGGCCGGAGCAGGAGGGTTGAGCCGACTCTGCTGGTCATTCAGGGCGGCCAGTTCGGCCCGCAGCTCCTTGAGCTCAGCTTCTTCGCTGGCATTGCTCATCTTCATGACGGACAGGACGACCGCCACCACAAGGAGCAGGCCGGTGGCCCCGAGGAGCGCCGTGATCATGTTCATGGCGGAAGCTTGCTCCATCCCCGTGGAAAAGTCAAAAACCCAGCGGTAATCCCTGTAATCAAGGGGAACGCAGGGCTTGCGGCGATGGGGGTGCACCGCTACAGGAAGGTCGATGAGCGCTCAGGAAAAGGGCTACAAGGACACGTTGTCACTGCCGCAGACGAGTTTTCCGATGCGGGGCGATCTCGTGAAGAACGAGCCAACGCGCCTTGCACAGTGGGAGGAAGACGGCCTCTACAGGAAAATTGTGGCCCGCCGCCGGGCGGAAGGAGCACCCAGATTCATCCTGCATGACGGTCCCCCCTTTGCGAATGGCGACGTTCACATGGGGACGGCGCTCAACAAGGTGCTCAAGGATCTGGTGGTGAAGTCGCGCACCATGGCGGGTTGCGAGGTGCCCTTTGTTCCCGGTTGGGACTGCCACGGGCTGCCCATCGAGTTCAAGGTCGTCCAGGAGGCGCGGGATGAGGAACCGGCCGAGATCCGGCGTCGCTGCGAAAAGTTTGCGCGCGAGTGGATTGACATCCAGCGCGAAAGTTTCCGCCGACTGGGCGTCTTTGGCGACTGGGAGAATCCCTACCTTACTCTTGATCCGGGTTACGAGGCCGAGATCATCCGGGTTTTCGCCACCCTGGTCGAGAAGGGGACGGTCTACCAGAGCAAGAAGCCGGTGCAGTGGTCCTACGGAGCGCATACCGCCCTGGCGGAGGCAGAGGTGGAATACAAGGAGAAGACGAGTCCGGCGATCTGGGTGCGGTTTGCCTTTACGGACGGTTCGGAAGCGAAGTTTCGCGAGGTGACTGCGGCGGCCGCAAAAGGTCCCTACAGCCTGGTCATCTGGACCACCACTCCATGGACGCTTCCCGCCAACGTGGGAGTGGCCCTGCACAAGGACTTCCTCTACGTGGCCGGACGCTTCGCGAATGAAGCGGGGGAGGGTCACGACCTGGTTGTAGCCAAGGACCTGGTGGAGGAGTTTGCGGGCAAGACCGGATTTTCGCCAGCCGGGGATCTGGTCGAGTTCAAGGGAAGAGAGGTCGAGGGACTGGAAGTGCAGCATCCCTTCCTGGACCGTCTGAGCAAGGTCATCCTGGGATCCTTCGTC
>JAAZXD010000056.1:4419-12398 GCA_014240355.1 Roseibacillus sp.
GGGTCACGGCGCGGACGACTACGTGGCGGGTCGTGAGCACGGCCTCGAGGTGCTCTCGCCGGTAGACAACGACGGAAAGTTTACCGAGGAGGTCGGTGTGGCGGAGCTGGTGGGCCGTCACGTGTTCGCGAGCAATGAGGAGATCATCTCGATGCTGTCCAGTCTGGGAGTCCTCCTTGGGCGGGAGGATTATCAGCACGAGTACCCGCATTGCTGGCGCTCCAAGACCCCCATTATTTTCCGGGCGGTGGAGCAGTTTTTCATTTCGCTGGAGGGGTTGAGGGAGATCGCCCTGGAGGAGATTGACAAGACCGAGTGGCTCCCCCACTGGGGGCGTAACAGGATCCGTGGCACGGTGGAGTCGCGGCCTGACTGGTGCATCAGTCGCCAGCGCACCTGGGGCGTGCCCCTGCCGGTCTTCTTCACGCCTGGGGGAGAAGTCCTCCTGGACGCGGAGCTGGTCCGCAAGGTGGCCGACCTGGTGGAGCGCGAGGGAACCAACATCTGGTTCGAACTGGAGGAAGCGGAGTTGGTGGCGCGCCTGGGCCTGCCCGAGGGTACGCACAAGTGCAGGGACACCCTGGACGTCTGGATCGATTCCGGCAGCAGCCATGTGGCGGTGATGGATCGTCATGAGGAATTGCAGAGCCCGGCAGACCTCTATCTCGAAGCCACCGACCAGCATCGCGGATGGTTCCAGAGCTCGCTCATGCTGAGTGTGGCCTATCGCGGAAGCGCTCCCTACAAGACGGTGATGACGCACGGGTTCGTGGTTGATCAGGACAAGAAGGGCAAGCTCTCCAAGAGCGAGGCGGAAAAGGCGGGCAAGCCCATCGATGCGGCTCACTATTACAACAAGTACGGTGCTGACATCCTGCGTCTCTGGGTGAGCAGCGTGGACTGGCAGAACGAAGTGCCCTTTGGCGAAGATCTTTTCAAGCAGGTGGCAGAGCCCTACCGGCGAATCCGTAACACTCTGCGCATCCTGCTGGGGAACCTGCATGGCTTCAATGCATCCAGCGATGCGGTTGTCCCGGAGGAGATGACCCTGGTGGACCGTTGGATTCTCGAGTGTCTGCACGAAGTCGTGAGTGAGTGCCGCCGAGCCTACGACGCCTACGAATTCCGCAAGGTCTTCACTGTTATCAACCAGTTCTGCGCGCGGGATCTCAGCGCCATCTACATTGATCTCACCAAGGACCGACTCTACTGCGATGCGGGAGACTCTTTGCGTCGACGTGCGAGCCAGACTGCCATGAACAACGTGGTCGACGCGCTGGCCAGGCTCCTTGCTCCCATCCTGGTTTTTACCGCGGAGGAGGCCTGGGAGCACGCGGGACGCGAGGGCAGCGTGCACGAACAGGACTTTCCCGTCCCTGACGAGCGCTTCTCGGGGAAAGAGGCGACCACGGAGGTGAACCAGCTCCTGGAATTGCGGGAGGTGATCCAGAATGCCATCGAATCCCAGGTGCAGGCCAAGGTTTTCAACAAGAACAACGAGGCGGCAGTTGAACTGGCACTGCCGGCCGGGCACGGGTTGTGCGGACTCCTCGGCGACCGCGAGTTCGCTACCGAGTTCTTCATTCTCTCCGACCTGAAACTGGCAGAGGGCGAGGGGGTCTCTGCCAGTGCGTCCAGGACGGATCATCCCATGTGTCCCCGCTGTCGCCGTTACGAGCCGCCGGCCGCGGGGCAGTCCGTGGAAGAAGACGGGACGGGGTTGTGCGGGCGCTGCGAGGAAGTATTGTCGGGGGCCGTGTCATGAATTCCCTCCGGCGCCTGCTCCTGGCATTTGTCCTGCCACTCTACCTGCTCGACCAGGTTTCCAAGTGGCTGGTAGTCTGGAATTTTTCTCCGCCCGCGCCAGGATCCAACTTTTCGCAGGAGTCCCACGTGGTGGTGGAGAACTTCTTTACGATCGTGCGCGTGCACAACCAGGGAGCGGCCTTCGGGCTGGGCAATGGAACCCCCTGGGCGCCGGTTGTATTTTTCGTGATTGCGGTCGTTGCGCTGGGAGCCCTTCTCCACTTCTGGAAGCGGGGGGCCTTCGATACCCTTCTTCTACGACTGGCGGCAGGATTGCTGATAGCAGGAATCCTGGGGAATCTCACCGATCGGGCCCTGCAGGGATTCGTCCTGCCAGCCTACCGGGAGGAGGGATTCTTCTCCCGCCTTTCGCAGGGCTACGTCGTGGATTTTCTCGATTTCAGAATCGGGCTCTACGGAAAGCTGTTTCCCGCCTCTGAAGGACATTGGCCCTCGTTCAATGTGGCGGATTCCTGTATATGCGTGGCAGCTTTTTTCCTGATTCTTTCAACGTTTCGTAGTGAAGCGGCGTCCAAGGCGGACAAGGAACAGGACGAGGCATAATGGTTTGCTGTTACGATCTGCTCCGGAAAGGACGTGTCACCAGGAATCGGGGAGAAGCATTCTCCGGTTCCGGAAACATCCCCGCTTGAGGCCGTCGCCCTCCGTTGCGTAACTCCCACCCTTACAATCCTAAAGACATGGAGATCTGGAAAGCAATCGTGGTGGGAATCGTGCAGGGGCTCTCGGAGTTTCTGCCCATCTCCTCCTCGGGGCACATCGCATTGCTGCAGCACGCCCTGGGCATGCGGGAAGCGGGCGCCGGGGCTCAGCAGGACATCACCTTTGAACTGGTCCTGCACCTTGGCACTTTCCTGAGTGTAATCCTCTATTTTCGACACCGCCTGGTGGGTCTGCTTCTCAGTTTGTGGCAGAAGGAACGGATCGAGGAACGGAAGATGATTCTCTGGCTCATCATTGCGACCATCCCGGCCACCCTCGCCTTCTTCAGCGCCAAGAGCTTTTTCGAAGGAGCCTACGCTTATCCAGTTCTGGTGGGGGGCTGTCTGCTTGGGACGGGAGTGATCCTGCTCCTGCCCAAGCTGGTTCGTCCGAGGGAAGAGGAATTCGGTCTCAAGCATGCGATCTGGATGGGCGTGGCCCAGTCCCTGGCCATCCTGCCGGGAATCTCGCGGAGCGGAGCCACCATCACGGCGGGTCTTCTTTCCGGGGCGCGGGCTTCAAAGGCAGCGGAGTTTTCCTTTCTCATGTTTCTGCCGGCCATCGGCGGAGGCACCCTGGTGAAGCTGAAGGATCTGCAGGCAGTGGCGCAGAGCGATGCGGCGGCGGCCTATGTCTGTGGATTCGTGGCCGCCTTTCTCTCCGGTCTCCTTGCGGTCTACCTCGTCCTCAAGACGATCAGGAAAGGCAAGTTCGAGTACTTTGCCTATTACTGTTTCGTGGTGGGAATTACGGCCATGGTCTACTTTGGCTGGAAGTAGCCTGGCGGTGTCCGCAGGCAGGTCCGGGAGGAAAGCCGCCTGAGGGTTGGCAAGTGGTGTGAATTGGTCATAGTCGCGGCGTCCGCATGCTGGCCAAACGTATCATTCCCTGTCTTGACGTGACCGATGGTCGGGTGGTGAAGGGGGTCAATTTTGTCGACCTGCGTGACGCGGGGGACCCGGTTGACTGTGCGGTGGCCTACAACGAACAGGAGGCTGATGAGATTGTCTTTCTTGATATCACGGCTTCCTCCGACGAACGCGAGACAATGGTGGAGGTCGTGCGCAAGACCGCGGAACGCTGCTTTGTGCCCCTTACCGTTGGTGGCGGAATCCGGGTGGTGGAGGACATGCGGCGCATGCTTCTGGCCGGGGCCGACAAGGTGGGAGTCAATACCGCTGCCATCAATCGTCCTGAGGTGGTGGACGAAGGAGCCGGCACCTTTGGGAGCCAATGCATCGTGGTGGCCATCGATGCCAAGCGCCAGGGACCGGGCCAGTGGGGTGTTTACACGCATGGCGGACGGAATCCGGTGGAGGGCCTGGATGCCATCGAGTGGGCCCGTGAAGTTTACAATCGCGGCGCGGGCGAAATCCTCCTCACCAGTATGGATGCGGACGGCACCAAGGACGGTTACGACATCGAACTCACCCGGGCGGTGAGCGATGCGGTGGGCATTCCTGTCATTGCGAGCGGTGGTTGCGGAACTCTCGATCACATGGTGGAGGTCCTGGGGGAGGGCAATGCTGATGCCGTCCTGGCGGCCAGCATCTTCCACTTCGGGGAGTTTACGGTGTCGGAAACAAAGACCTACCTGCAGGAGCGGGGAATTCCGGTGCGCCCGGAGGTTGGAAACTAGCGGCCCCGGGCTTTGATAATGAACGGGCTCATCCAGGTTCGAGGTCACCCGGAGTAAACCCGCTCCACCCGTGGAGTAATGCTGGTGAAGACTTCCCAGGGGATGGTTCCGGCCCTGCTGGCCACTTCCTCGACAGGAATATTGGGACCGAAAAGCTCCACTTCGTCACCCGTGTCGCAGCCGGGATGATCGGTGAGGTCGACCATGACCTGATCCATGGTTACGCGGCCGAGAAGGGGAGCCCGGTGTCCACGAATAAAAACTTCGGGCATGTGGTTGGAGAGCGCACGGGGGTAGCCGTCGCCGTAGCCGATCCCGATCGTGCCCACTCTGGTGGGACGGGTGGTGACGTGGGTCCGTCCGTAGGAGATGCCGTGCCCGGCCGGGAGGTCCCGAATGACGGCGACCCGCGACTTGAGGGTCATCACGGTGCGCAGGGTGGTGCCGTGCCCGTCCAGGGGTGAGACGCCGTAGAGGAGCAGCCCCGGCCGCACCAGGGTGGTGGTGCGGGACCGGTAGCCGAGGAGACCGGCTGAATTGGCCAGATGGACGTGTCTCAGTTCGTTTCGGCGGGGAAGGGACTCGACCAGGGAGTCGAAGGCTTCGAACTGGTCGTGTGTGAACTCGCTATCCTCGTCGGCGGAGGGAAGGTGGGAACCAAGTCCGGTGACCTGGATTCCGGGGAGGGTCCGGATGGCCTCCAGGGCCGCTGGTGCGTCGCCTGGGAGAAAGCCACCCCGTCCCATCCCGGTGTCCACCGTGAGGTGGGCTTCCACAACGGTGCCTCCATGGCGGGCAAGTTCGTCAAAGTGGCGTGCTTCTTCCATGGTATTGAGGCAGGGCAGCCAGCGCTGAGCCACTACCTCTTCCCGTTCGGTGGGGAAGGTTCCTCCCAGGAGGTAGATTGGCGTCCGGACCCCGGTCTTTGAAAGGCGGCGGGCCTCCCCGACATTGGCCACCCCGAAAAATGCGATCTCTTCCTGCTCCAGGGCGCAGGCCACGGCTTCCAGGCCGTGGCCGTAGGCGCTCGCCTTGACCACCGCCATGACCTGCTGGTCGCTCAGCCCCCTTGCCGCCACCAGGTTGTGGCGCAGGGCGGAGAGATCGACCTCGGCCCAGGAGCGGGGGGGGCTTTCGGGAACGTCGCTCACGGGTGCGAGCCTAGGCTACGTTGGAAAGTTGGGCAAACCCTGCAACCGATCCGGACCCACCGGACCGTCTCTTCCCCTGCCGACAGAAATTGGCGCCCTCCCGGAAGATTCCGGGGAAATACGCCGGGAAGGTGATCAGCGCTGGATGGGCCGTGGCACTACGGGAGTCTCCACTGCGGGAGCGGGGATGCCGGGCACTGCGGAAGTAGCAAGTGCTACCTGTTCTGCGCAGCCTGCGAGGCATACTGCAGATCACGTCCGATACCCGCCATGGTTTCGCAGGAGGTCAGGGCGGAGAAGGCAATGAGACTGCCAAGGAGGAACACAACTTTCAGGATCTTGCTTGTGGAGTTCATTTGGTCTCATTGATATTTGGCAAATTCTAACCCTTTACGGCAAGAACCAAATGGAGCAGAATGAGATTAGGGAGTAAACGGACGAGGTGTCTTTTCCTGTGAGAGGAAAGGACTTCTCCGGAAGCAGCGGAGGATTTTTTACGTATTAACCTTCACCCCGATTTCCCCCAACCATTGCGAGATCAGGTTACTTCTTCGGCGGTTTCTCAAAGATCATCAAGTGCTGCCAGGGAAGCAGCTTGGAGTCCGTGCTCTTCCACTTCAATCCGACGACTTCCATTTCCTTGCGTGACTGTGCCTCAGTCATCTTGTGGAGCGGCTTGATCGGAACGGTGGGATCCTCGGCACGGTATTCCAGCAGGATGATGCGACCGCCCGGCTTGAGGGCCTTGAAGAGGGACTCCATCATCTCCCGCGGATGGGAGAACTCATGGTAGGCATCGACCATGAGGGCGGCATTGATCGAGTTGGGTTTGAGCTTGGTGTCATCGATCTCCCCGAGGTGGGCTTCCACGTTGGTCAGTCCCAGTTTCTTTTCCTTTGTCTCAAGGAAGGTGATCATTTCGGGCTGGATATCAACCGCGATCACCCTGCCCTTGGGCACGAGGGGAGCGAGGCGGAAGGTGTAGTAGCCGGAGCCGGCCCCGATGTCGGCGATGACGTCAGTGGGCTTCAGGTTGAGGGCTGCGATCGCCTTGCTGGGCGCTTCCTCTTCCTCGCGGTTGGCACGCTCCAGCCAGCGGATGGCCTGGTGGCCCATCACGTAGGAAATCTCCCGGCCCATGTAATGCTTGCCGGTTCCATCGAAAGTCTTGCGTCCCTTGGAGTAGTGACTGGGCCACGGGGCGTCCACCTTCTCCTTCTGTTCGCCTGACTTGGTGTCGGCGGGGGAGGTGAGCGGGAGGGCGCAGATGAATGCAAGGGCAAGGAATCTCTTCATGGGACTGGGCAAGATAAGGTTCTACCGGGCACGTTCCGCATTCTCAGGGCGCGGTGCAATCAGAAAGAGTTGTTGACCTCTCTTCCATGAGTGGGCGTCGTATTCGATCTCTGGCAGTCTGACCCTGTATTTGTTAAAGAAGAGGAATCCGTCACCACGCGAAGTTGCATGCGAACTAGTGCCGATGGGCCTCGAAGTAGCCCTGTTCCCAGCGGGCAGCCTGGGGGGGGATTTGATTTTGGATTATGCTGCGGTCCGCGGCGGTAAAGACAATTGCCAGAGGATTTTTACCGGAACGAGCACCCCGCGTGTATGGGCCTTCGCCCCAGTGATCACCGAGGGCGACTAGGTGGAGATCGAACTCCCCGGTTTTGACATGAGTGCGCATGTAACCGTCGATTTCACCCTGGTAGCCTCGCTTGCCATCCTTGGTCTCCAGGTGGAATTTTCCTGCGATGCGGAAGGCATTCCTGTAAGGAGCCCCGGAGGCAGTTGTCATCGGACTGGTCCTGCATTCGAGTTTGCGGACTTCGTCCCTGCGCCAGTGGGGTGGTTCACCACGGGTATTGTCCACGAGGTGGAAGCGGGCAATACGCATGGCGAGTAAATCGGACACCTTCTGTCCGGGCTTTTCCCGGGCGAGCTTGCTCAACTGTCCGAGTTCCACTTTCTTGAGCCAGAGGTGATCATTCGAGACGCCAAAGCCACTGTGCCGGTAGGTTTCGGTGTTGGTCCCCGGTTGCCCGCAAGCGGCGTATTCACCCTGGCCGTTTTCCGTCAGGACACGGGCATGGACCTTGACAGGGATGATGTCGTTGGGGAGAGCCCGGGTGTAGCGCTGGTCGCGTGCACTGAAGGGCAGGGGTGGAACCTGCACGGCACCAGGTGTGCGCTCGGTGGGCGGGAGGGCCCGGAACTTGCGCAGGCTGTCCTGCAGCATTGATATCATTCGTCGGGGATCTCGATTGTTGTTGAATCCCAACAACTTTCCAGAGGCGCTGAAAGTGTAGCGACCCTGTCGCGTTGCCCCCCCCGCTCCTTTGCGGGGGCCTTGGTCAGCCACGGAGCGGAAAAACCTTCCTGCCGCATCGTTCTGGCGCCGCTGGTACCAATCGTCGGCAGCAACCACCACGAAGTTTTCCCGCAACAGCTTCTGGACATCAGCCCGGCCGAATACGAACTCACGGTCCGCCACCCCGTTGTTTCAGGTGCACCCGAGGGGATGCCCATCCATTTCCCACAGGAAGATGGGCTTGCCTTCTTTGGCGGCGCGTTGACGTGCTTTCCAGAGATCGATTTCCCAGTTGAGGTCCAGCCAACCGGAGGATTTCTTCTCCGGGGTGCATAATTCGGTCAGCTGTTCG
>JAAZXD010000570.1 GCA_014240355.1 Roseibacillus sp.
CCCACGTCAAGAGCCTGGACAGGCCCTGCCAGCACGACCGCCAGAGCCACGAACCGCAGTCTCCTTCGAAAACCAGCACTCATCACTCCGCCAGCATCAATTATCTCGCGGGACCCGGCCACCTCAAATGCCGGTGCAGAAACTCGTAGGTTTTCCTCCCGTTGATGGTATGCGGTCCCACGAACCACTCGATCTCCGCCCGGTCTCCAAGGCCCAGTCGTGCGGCATAGAGAAAGCGCACCTTGGCAAACTCATAGGCCACCGTCTTGTCCGGTGCCACCCCGTCAAAGTGACCCCGCTCCACCATGAAGGGACGTGGGCAGATGAGCGCCGCCATTTCAAAGTAGTTGAAGGTCCCTCCCAGATCGAACTCGAAAATTTCGTATTCCCCCTTGTTGGCGTAGCTGTGGCGCAGGGCAAGAGGATCGGTAGCCGCGTTCTTCCAGACCCACTCGTTGAAGTCGGCCGAGCAGATCGAGAGGCAATAGCGATCCACTAGGGGAGGAATCCGCATGGCGGACTTGCCTCCATAGCTCAGGCCGTAGAAACCAATCCGGTCGGCATCAACGAAGGGTAGACCTGCCAGCCAGTCGGTGATCTGGCGATGCTGGGGAACCATCACCGAAAACAGGGTGCAGCCCACTGCATTGGCCTTGAACTGCAGGATACGGAACAGGTCCTGGCCCAGGTAGAGGTTCTGCGGGGCAAAGGTTACGAATCCGCGCTCCGCCAGCCGGGTCGCAAAGGCCTTGTAGTAATGGTGGTCCTGCTCGCCCACCGTCGACTGCGGGCGCCCCTCCAACCCGTGCTGGCACACAACCACCGGTCGCTTCTCCGAACCATCAAGCTTCATCCCCCTGGGCAAGGTCAGGATTCCGTAAGCCTTTACCTCTCCCTGCACGTCGAGCATCACTTCGTAACTGATCGTCTTCGGACCCTCCTGAAAGGTTCTCGTGTGCGGATTAGCCACGGCCAGCTTCTGCAGACTCTCAAACTCACCGATCACCTCCTTGCTGAATTTCTCCCGGAGAGTGGCGATACTCCCTTCGTAATTCCGCACGCTGTCCAGCTTTACCCCCCTGAACAACCCGTTACGCACACCCTCCGAATCGATCAGGGCTCGTTGGTTGTGCCGTTCGATGGCCTGGACCTGTTGCATGTGGCGCCTGCCGATCAGCTCCGGAGTCTGCAGCGGCTTGACCGGCACCCAGCCAGGACCGGAAGTTGAAAGGTTGCCGGGGGGAATCTTCACTTCCATCTTCTCCAGGAGCCCCAGCCAGCTCTTTCGCTCGCCGGCACGCTGGGTGGCTTGAATTGTCACTCCCTCACCCCCGATGCGCGCGACTTCTGACCGCACCGCTTCCAGTGAGTGGCTCAGCAACTTCCCCGGCTTCCCCCGCTTGCCCGCCCCGGTGCGGAGACGTTGTGGAACACCCCCGGCATCAAGCCGGAAGCCGTAGTCAGGAAAGTGGCCGGTTTCGATCACCAGTGCCCTCGGCAGGATCAGGCGGGCAATTCCGGCATCCGGGTGCCCCCGCAGCAATCCGAATACCGTTCGATCGGCGGGCTCATCCCAGACGCGGCCGCGGGGTCCGAAATACCCGCTCACCAATGCGCCATCGAGACGCTCGTCGAGGGCTGCGGCATAAAGGGCAAGCCGTCCGCCCTCCCCCCAGCCGACCACCGCGACCTTTCCGCTCGTGCTCCGACCCGACAGGCCCGGATTGCCATTTCGGAAGCAATCGACTGCGGCCAGGATCTTGTGCACCTCGTATCCCACCAGGGTCCGGCCCAGTTCCCACGC
>JAAZXD010000571.1 GCA_014240355.1 Roseibacillus sp.
ATCGTGGTCCCCGGCAAGCCCCGGGAGAGCCTCCTGTTTGAGCACATAACCCATTCCGACCGCGAAGAGCGGATGCCTCCCGCGGAGGAAGTGCGCCAACTCACCCCGGCGGAGATCGAAAAGATCAGGAACTGGATCCTCCAGGGAGCCGACTGGCAGCCCCATTGGTCCTTCACCCCCCTGCACCGTCCCCCGCTCCCGGAAAACCAGGACGCTCCCTGGCCTGGAGCAGGGACAATCGACAGGTATGTCCTCCGGCGCATGCGGGCAACAGGCCTCCACCCTGCCAGAACGGCCGACAGGGCGACGCTCCTCCGACGGGTGACCCTCGACCTCACGGGTTTGCCTCCTGCTCCTGCGGAAATCGACGCCTTCCTTGCCGATAAATCCCCTCAGGCCTATGGGAGGGTGGTTGACCGTCTTCTGGCCTCTCCGCGCTATGGTGAACACATGGCGGTCGATTGGCTCGACCTCGCGCGCTATGCCGATACCGACGGTTATCAGGACGACGAACCACGGACCATGTGGCGCTGGCGGGAATGGCTCATTGACGTCCTTAACGACAACATGCCCTTTGACCAGTTCACCCTGGAGCAACTGGCGGGCGACCTGCTTCCCGATTCAACCCCGGAACAACGGCTTGCTACCGGCTTTCTCCGCAACAACCGCGTAAATGGAGAGGGAGGGGCCATCGCCGAAGAATTCCGCGTCGAGTACATCGTGGACCGGGTGGAAACGGTTTCATCGGTCTGGATGGGACTCACTACCGGTTGTGCCCGGTGTCACGACCACAAATACGATCCTGTCTCGCAGGACGAGTTCTACTCCCTGTTCGCCTTCTTCAATCAAACCCCGGAACCCGGAACCTATCGCCGCAATGCCAAGCCTTTCCTCAGGGTCCCCACCCGCCCGGACCAACAACGCCTCAGGGAGATTGCGGCACAACTTGAACAGGCCGGAAATGAAGAGCTGAAGAAACTTGAGGAAGAACGCCAACGTCTCCTCGATCGCTCCCCCACCACCATGGTGATGGAGGACTCCCAGAAGCGTGACACCTTCATTCTCGAGCGTGGCCAGTACAATCAACGCCGCCAGAAAGTGGAAGCCGGAGTGCCCCGCAGCCTGCCCCCTCTCCCCTCCAGGGTTGAGAGGAACCGGCTCGCTCTTGCCCACTGGTTGCTCGACCCGGAGCACCCCCTGACGGCCCGGGTCACGGTCAACCGCATCTGGCAACACCACTTTGGGATCGGCCTGGTCAGATCCTCGGAAGACTTCGGCGTCCAGGGCGACTTCCCGACTCATCCCGCGCTTCTTGACTGGCTGGCCACCGAATTGATCCGCCTGGACTGGGACGTCAAGGCCCTGCAGAAGATGATCGTCAGCAGCGCCACCTACCGCCAGTCCTCCCTCTCCTCCCCGCGAGCCCGCCAGATCGACCCGGAGAATCTGCTGCTCTCCCACGCACCCCGGTTGCGTCTCTCGGGCGAGGTCATTCGCGATCAGGCTCTCTTTGTGAGCGGACTCCTCGTGGAACGGACCGGGGGTCCTTCCGTCAAGCCTTACCAGCCTGCCAACCTGTGGAATGAGATCGCGGGGCCGACCACTACCGCCTACGAAAAGGGCTACCTCCAGGACAAGGGCCTGGAGGGGAGTGTTGGTGCGTTCGCGGCGACTGTTGCAGACCTCGCGGGAGGGGCTGTCGAAGATCTGTAATCCCGGAGGGGGAATGGCGCGGCGCCAGAAGGTGTAGAGGCTGCGTCGGTAGAGGGCTTCCCCCTTGTCCTGGAGGTAGCCCTTTTCGTA
>JAAZXD010000572.1 GCA_014240355.1 Roseibacillus sp.
AATGGCAATCGTTCCCCGTCGTATCCGAATCTCGCGCAACTCAAGTTCTCCCTTCGGGAGAGCATCCCAGTAAACCTGCACGTCAACATCGGCCCGGCAGAGCGCCCGAACCGTCATGCCGATCTCCTGATTGCGGATCTCCGCGGTAACATCCCGTATCTGAATTCCCGTCCACGGTGTCCAGGAAAGAGATCCTATGTTCCATTCGAAATCCGATCGGCGTTCCAGTTTGTGCTCGAACCAATTTCGGACCACGCGTGTCTGCAGCATCAGATTGGAGACAATGAGCAAACCGAGCGAAAGCACCGACAAGGGCACCAGAAACCAACGGATGATCACAATGCCCGCAGATGTTTTCTCGCGCGCCTTCAAAAGGGGTGAGGCGCTATTTGCCGGGCATGGGGAACCTGATCACCATGCTCCGGTCAAAGAGGATTCTGCCCGAGGGGGAAGTCGACTGCAGCCGGTAGACCAGAAGCCCCCACCGGGTTGCCACCAGTGTCCCGATCCCGAAATTCTCCTTGGTCTTTCCCAGGCTGTCCTCCTCCTGAAACCTCCACTCGTGTCCCGTCCACTTACCCAGAATGCTGCGGGGATCCGCATCAATGTCCTTAAGGCGGACGAGCTCTCCATTGGGTGATTTGACCACGTCCTTCCCCTCCTGGTAGCGCAACAGGGAAATAGATGCGCCCCTTCCTGACACCCGGACCATCCACTCCCCCTTTTTCGTCTGCTCCAGCCGCACCACCACGTTTCCGTCCTTCAATGGAACCAGCTTCCGCTCATCCCACAACCTGTTATAGGTATCGTAATCCTCCTTGGTGAGCCCCAGCTTCTCGTGGAAGGGCAACGGAACGCCGGGTCTGGCATTCTTGGAGTAGGTCTTGAACCACTCCGGGTCTGCCTGCGCAGCCTTCTCGACCTTCCTCACATACCCGTTGATTTCCTTGGGAGGTTCCACCACCACCACCTGTCCACGCGCAGCCACCCCGGGGGTCAGATACTTCCCGAGAACTACGGGAACCTTCTGGCCGATCGCTCCCTGGGAGAGGATCACAAGAACGCTGCATACCATGCCCACTGACTGGATGATTTTTTTCATTTCAAGGCGGGGTCAGGAGTCCGCCGGAGGATGGCACTACGAGTACCCTCCTGCCAGCATGGCAACTCCTTACCACCACTGAGTCACCCCCGCAACCAGACTGATCGCAAACTCAGGGTTGGACCGCGGATTCGCTCTCTTCGATTTGGATCCAGGAGCTTGCCAGCACCTTCTCCACCAGCACCGAGCGCCGGGATCCTGTGTCCGGAAGGAACCGCAGGCGCAGGCGCAATGGGAGGAGGTGTCCCTTCCTGTTCCCCAGCAAAGCGGTCAATCCACGCCCGTGCGCGCTCCCTTTCTCAATGTATCCAAAAAGGAACTCATCCTCGTCCCGAAAGGTGAGTTTCAGGGACTGGTAGCGTTCCTTGTCCGAAAATTCGTATCCGTAGAACGTATCCAGTGCCGCATTAACCCGAAAGTCCATCGCCTCGGTCGGCTTTTTCTCCAGGTAGTCCGAGATTGCCATCGGCTGATAGCTCACTTCCGATTCCCAATCAAAACGCAGTTCTCCGTCCGCACAATCCTCCACGAGCAGCAACCGTGCATCTGATTTCCCTTCGACCATCCCATCGATCACGAAAAACGGATAGTTCTCCACTTGGGTCGGCTTGATATCCCCGACCGCCTCAAAGCGGGCACTTGTCAGTTCGTGACGCCGGTAATACTCCCTCATGAGCGGCAGAACCCGTGCCCGATGCC
>JAAZXD010000573.1 GCA_014240355.1 Roseibacillus sp.
TGGAGCCCCACGATCACGAACCCCTTCCCCCGGCCGTTCCCCCGGTGACGCGAAGGAATTTCCTGTTCAAGCTGGGCTTGGCCATGAACGGCCTGGCAGCCGCGCTCGTAGGAATTCCCGTGGTGGGCTATGTGGCTTCCGCGCTGGTCAAGGACCGGGGTCGCAAGGCTTGGATCCCTCTGGGTGGCTTGGATCATTTTCCTCTCGGCGAAACCCGGTTGGCCTCTTACCGAAACCCATTCACCACGCCTTGGGATGGCGTGACCGCCGATGTTCCCTGCTGGGTACGTCGCAAGGCCTCGGGGGATTTTCAGGTTTTTGCCATCAACTGCGCGCACCTGGGCTGCCCCGTGCGCTGGTTTCCCCAGTCGAGTTTGTTCATGTGCCCATGCCATGGTGGAGTCTATTACGAGGACGGTTCCCGGGCCTCTGGCCCTCCGCCCAGGGGATTGTTCGAATACGAATTTCGCGTGCGCGGCAATCATCTCGAGGTCAGGGGTGGTCAGACCCCGAACCTCTCCGAGCCGGTTTAGGAACGAGCCCATGAATCGAATACGTTTGCTCGGTCAGTGGTTGGATGATCGTCTGGCCCTCGGCCGCCTCTACGAGCACACCATCGGGCACCGAATTCCCGCCTCCTCGGCGAGTTGGTGGTACGTCTTCGGGAGCGCGACCCTGGTCTGCCTGATCATTCAAGTGGTGACGGGAATCTGCCTGGCCCTGGTGTATGTCCCCTCGCCGGATGACGCCTACGCGAGTCTCGAATATCTCGACTATGAGCAGCCTTTCGGCTGGTATCTCCGGGGTCTCCACTATTGGGGATCGAATTTCATGGTCGCCCTGGTCACCATTCACATGGTGCAGATCTTCCTTTTTGGCGCCTACAAGTATCCGCGTGAACTCACCTGGATGGTGGGCTGTGCGCTCTTCCTGGCGACTATTGGGATGGCCTTTACCGGGCAGACCATGCGCTTCGATCAAGATGCCTACTGGGGTGTGGAGATCATCGTGTCGATTCTCGGCCGACTCCCGCTCGTTGGGGAAGCCGCCACGCATCTACTCCAGGGTGGTCCCATTGTGGGCGCCGAGACCCTGTCGCGTTTTTTCACCCTCCATGTCTTCGTGATCCCGGCCACGCTGATTGGCCTGCTGGTGATCCATATTCGACTGGTGCTGGTCCTAGGCATCAGCGAGTACCCGCAGCCGGGGAAGTCGGTCGATCCCGAGACCTATGCCGAGGACTATGAGCGGGTGGTGGAGCACACCGGAATCCGCTTGATGCCCGAGGGGGGAGGCAAGGACCTGGTGTTCTCGGCCCTGGTGCTGCTCGCCATTGTGCTCTGTGCCGCACTGATCGGCCCGAAGATCCCCAACGGTCCCGCCGACCCCTCGCTGATTCACACCGTGCCGCGCCCGGATTTCTATTTCCTCTCGCTCTTTGCCGCCTTTGCCCTGATGCCGCCCTATCTCGAGAGCTTCGTCATCGTCTACGTGATGCCCCTGGCGGTAGTGCTTCTGTTTGCGGTGCCCTTCATTTCCCGGGGTGGCGAGCGCCATCCGAGCCGCCGACCGGGTGCGGTCATTCTCGTGATCCTGGTGCTGACCGGGCTCTTCACCCTGTCCTGGGAGGGCGTTCTCTCTCCGTGGTCGCCCGAGATGGACGCATGGAGCGGGGTCCCGGTGCAGTCGCGCTACGTCGAGGGGCGCTCCCCCCTCGAACATATGGGCGCAACGGTTCTGCAAGC
>JAAZXD010000574.1 GCA_014240355.1 Roseibacillus sp.
TCTTCAGGGTTTGCGGCGTGCCGCATTTCTGGTCCGGGAGGAACGAAGGGTACTCCACATAGAGGCGAATTTTCTTCGCCCGGGCCTCTTTAAAAAGCGCGGGAGTCAGAGGCGTGGTCTTTTCCGGATAGGCATCGGCCAGGACCAACACTCCGTCGCCGGTTGCCGCACTGGCCACCGCAACTGCAGCGCTGTCAACACGCGCTGCTGTCACCCCGGATGCTTTCAACACCTGTACGAGATCGTTGTCCGCAGCTGCCGCGATGACCCAGGCTGCCGGCGCGGGTTCGGCGCTTACAAGCCACACCATCACACCGGTGGCCATCAGGAAAAATTGTCGGCATTTCAGCGCCATCGGCGAGTGGATTGGCTGGGATTCATGCATAAGATTATGTTCAGCCCCAGCACCCGTCACGAAGAGCTTTTCTTTTCGAGCTGATTGCCAGGGGGTTCATTGGCCCTCATCTGATTATCAGACAAGGAGCCCCGCGAAGAGAAACCGCAAATCCAGCAAGTTTTCACCGACTTTCAAATATTTAAGCATATGAAGTCAATGAATTGGGAGTGGGGCAAACCGGTTCCTAGGGAACCGGGAACTCCCCGGAGAAAAACCGGTCATACTGTTCGCGCAGACCCACTCCTGCGTCGGAACTTGATCCACCGTGAAAGCTCCCCTGGACCGCCTTGCGCGACCAGGCAACCGCCTCTTCGCGATTGCGCTTGGCGAACCAGACTTCCGCCATGGTGTCGAGATAGGCCGCCTGCCGGGGACGCATTGAGAGCGCCTTGCGGATCTTCTCGTGGGCATCGGGGAGCTCACGACATGCACGCGAGGCCATCCACGCCGCACTGTTGTAGGTGTTGTGTGCCCGCGGGTAGGCGTCGATCGATTCCTGGAGACGCTGGTAGACGACCTTGAAATTGCGATCGTGTTCCTCGACCAGACCGGCTTCCCGAAGCAGTGGAAAATAGTCATCGGCCAGGATCCCGTCGCCATTCAGGATCTCGAACGAGCTTCGGAAAAGTTTCATGGCCTCCTCCATATTACCCTCCTGGCGCAGGGCAAGGGCGCGATAGAGGTCCGCTATGAAACGCTTACGGATGAACCCTACCGGATTGATGGTGGTGGAGCGTCCCTTCAGATACTGCATGGCATCCACTTCCGCGAAGGCAGCTGCCACCCGCCACTGCTTGCTGTGCCGCGCATGCTTGGCAAAGTAGGAGGCCGCCGTCTGCCAGTACCAGTCACTTGGCCCACCGGTCATGATGAGCTTTCTCCAGAAACCTTCAGCTTCCCTGACTGCTCCACTACGCTCCATATCAATGGCCAATCGCAACAGACGAATGGGCTCGTCGAGGGAGAAGGTCTCCACCGTCTCCAGGGGCCGGGCGGATTCCTCGCTCCGATCCGCCCGCACCAGGACCCCTCCGTAGACGGCCAGGTAGCGCAGATTGGTTGGCTCCTTCTCGAGAATCGACCGCAGGGAGACGGCGGCCTTCTCCCAGTCCGAGACATAGCCGTAATAGGCCGCCAGCTTCTTGCCCCACTTCTCATCCGTATCAAGTTTAACGAGCTCTTCCAGGAGCTTCAGGGAAGCCTTGGCGTCATCCCGCGCCTCCGCCGCTTCCAGCAGATCTGCCAGGGTCTGCACCCGGGCCTCCTGCTCCCCCGCCTTCTTTTCCAGTTCCTCCAAAAACGCACGGAGCTTCTCGTCCTCCAGATGCACAAACCCGTAAAGGGCT
>JAAZXD010000575.1 GCA_014240355.1 Roseibacillus sp.
GGGGTTTCTCGGGGCGCTGTTTCTCCACCACCTGCCGGGTGAAGGGCATCTCCCGTCCCAGGCGTCCATGGTAGTGGCGCCAGGCGATCTCATGGATCGGCCCCTGATAGCCCCGGCCCCGCTTGGAAATCTCCGCATGGTCGTAACGACCGTCGATGCTGCGGTAACGCCTGAAGGGAACCTCATGCCCCAGGTTGTAGCGCGCGGTATACTCGTAGCCCTTGGCGAGGCGGTGATCGGCGAGAGAGAAGAGATCAACGCCCTGCTTCCAGGCAATTTCAGCCGCGTAGGCGAGGTAACCGATCCCCATCTGGGTATGATGCTGATCCCGTCCGCTCTCCTGACACTGCCCGATCTCGTTGAAGTAGTTGGTGAGCGCCCCATTGCCCTTGCCACTCCTGAAGTAGTCCACCCCCCGGGTGAAGATGACCCGGTCGTCAAGATAGACTCCCATCGCAATCATGGTCTGGATCATGGAGGCGTCCCAGTTGCCATTGGCGGTGGGAAAGAAGTCTCTGATCACGGGATAGAGGACCTTGCGCACCATCGTCTCAAAACGCTTCTGACTCTCTTCCGGCCATTCCGCCCCACCATGGCGAATCAGCTCGGCGGCATTGAGGAACTGGATCCCGGTCATTCCCACCAGAAGCCGGGCGTCGTGATGGCCCACCGATTTCAGCACCGATCCGTAGTCATCAAGGATCTCGATCGCCTTCCGGGCATGCTCTTTCTTTCCACTGAGGGTCCAGTGCAGGGCATGGGTGTAGGAGGCGGGGGCGTCTCTCATCATTTCGTTGGCCCCCACGCTGGGCCGGTTGTAGGGACCGCGTTCCACGTTGGGATGCGCCCGGGATTTCCACTCCAGACTGGCGTGGCCATGGGACTTGAGGGCCTCCCAGGAGGTCTTCCACGGTTCGGCCCCGGCGCGAATCCTGCCTCGCACGAAAGCAATCTCAGATCTGCTATGAAGGAGGCCCGGGTGGACGAAGGGTTCCGGCGCAGCCACCGTCTCCCTGGCCGGGGAGGCTAGCAGGGAGGGGATGGCGAGGAAGAGCAAGGCGCACGAAAGCAGGCTTCGTCCCGGTGGATTCTGCATGAAACTGGTCTAGGGAGCGGTCCGCCGGACGGCAAGGCCGGAGGGAAGGGCTGGAGGGCCGACACGATGGAGTGCCATGGGCTCTAAGGGCTTTTCTCGGGGGGGAAATCGTGTTGAGTAGCCGTTCGCAATCCACTAACCATTGCTCCAGAATCAGATGAAGACCTTCCACCTTGCCCTGCTGCTGTTCTCCTTTCCCTTCCTGGTATTTGCGGCCCCCAACTGGCCGAACCAGCGTGGTCCCCACTTCAACGGATCCGGGGAGCAGGACCTGAAACTGCCAGCCAAGTTTTCGCCTACCGAGAACGTGGACTGGAAGGCCGAGTTACCGGGGGCGTCGGCCGCCACCCCGGTGGTCTGGAATGACCACGTCTTTGTCAATGCCGTCGATCGCGAGAAAAAGGAGATTCATGCGATCTGCCTGCAGGCCTCCACCGGTAAGATCCTCTGGTCCCGGGTGGTCGTGAAAGGGAGGGTGCATATCGATGACCGGAGCGACTTCTCGTCCCCGTCCCCGGTGACTGACGGGAAGCACGTGGCCTTCTGCTTCGGGAACGGGGAACTGATTGTCTACTACATGAGCGGCAAGGAGATCTGGCGCAAAAACATGATTCCTCCCGGGGAGAAATACTTCGCCTTCCAG
>JAAZXD010000576.1 GCA_014240355.1 Roseibacillus sp.
TGATCGCATGGCATCCGAGATCGAGGCCCGCATTCCCGGGCAGGCCGGGATCACCGAGAAGGTCGAAGCGGTCGCGACCTATCTTTTAAAGGACAACGGTTTTCACGGGAGCCGAAGCGACTACTACAATCGCTCCAACAGCTACCTGAACGAAGTGATCGATGATCGTGAAGGCATACCCATCACCCTTTCCCTTCTTTTTGTGGAACTGGCACGACGGGTGGGCGTAGAGATGCACGGACTGGGCCTGCCCGGCCATTTCGCAGCCTGTTACGAAGCAGATGGAAAGCGTATCATCATTGACCCCTTCGAGGGCGGCGTCACCATGAGCACGGAGGACGCCGACGCTCTCCTCTTCAATGCCGGAATTGAAGGCACCGCAGCCGGGATGGAAGTGGCCAGACCCAAAGAGATTGCAACCCGGATGCTTCGCAACCTCCAGTCTATCGCAATCGAGGAGAAGGAGTTCTCCGACGCCCTGAGCTATGTTGGCATCATCATGAACCTCAATCCCGACTCATCGCAGGACCGACTGAACCGCGCCCTCCTCAATCTGCAGGTTGGAAACACCGAGCAAGCCAAACCGGATCTCCAGTGGATCCTTGATAACGAACCGGAGGGCATCCACCTGGGAAGGATCAGGGATCTGTTCGACCGCCTGTAAATCCGGAGCCCCCCCGCACGGCTCCAATCGTCCCTCCTTCATCCCGGCAGGCCCTCCAACCCCTCATTCGCGACCTTTCCATCTTCCCTCCCTTCCCCCACACTGTCCCCGTGGCGACCGAAGTGCCCCCTGATCCCGTCCCCGAGATCCTCAATCCGGATCGACTCGTGGAACTTCCCGCGGGCGAACGGCTTCTTCTCTACAAGGATTACATGGCGGAGGAGAATGCCCGCCTCCGCAAGGTCCACGACGAGGGCGGCGGCGGGTGCGAGGTGGCCTCTCTTCGTTCCGCCGTAATCGACGGACTCCTCAACTCCCTTTTCCACACCGCGGTTCTCGGGACCGCCGCGCCCGGTCGCGTCACTCTCGTGGCTAACGGTGGTTACGGGCGGGGCCTGCTCAATCCTGGTTCCGATATCGACCTCCTCTTCCTCCTTCCACGTGCTTCCCATAGTATCAACAAACGCCTGAAGGACCTGATCGGAGACGTGCTCTATCCCCTCTTCGATCTCGGATTCAAGGTCGGCCACGCCTCCCGCTCCATTCCTGAATGCATCTCGGAAGCCAAACGCGACCCCATTACCCGGACTTCACTCTTTGATCACCGTCAACTTTGCGGAGACAAGGCCCTCTACGAAAAGTTCGCTCGCCGCTTCCGTCAGGACTGCATCCTAAGGGACCGGGTCCGATTCTTTGAGGAACGCCGCTCCGATATCGAAGAGCGCTACCTTAAGTTCTCGTCCACGGTCTTCCTGCAGGAACCGAATCTGAAGGAAAGCCCCGGCGGCATGCGCGACTTCCATAACCTGCTTTGGATTTCCGACGCGCTCTTCGGCACCCGTGACCTTGAGGAACTGCATGCGCGCGGCACCCTCACTACCAACGCCTGCAACGAACTGCGCGAGGGTTTCGACTTCCTCCATCGGGTTCGTAACTGCGTGCACTATCATACCGGGAAGGCCACCGACATTCTGACCCTGCGGTTCCAGGGAATTGTCACCGAGACCTTCCAGTATCGGCACCGGACCAAACTGCGACGCGTTGAAGCGCTCATGCGGGATTACTATC
>JAAZXD010000577.1 GCA_014240355.1 Roseibacillus sp.
GGAAGCCCGCAAGCGCGGTGCACGCATCCGGATTCCCTCCGCCGAGTCCGCCAGAGCCGCCGAGATTCTCAGCCGCATGGTTCGGGAAGGTGTTCGCGTGATTGAATTCCACCGGGAAGAGCGGAATCTTGAGGACGCCTTTATAGACATCCTGGGAAAGATCGAAGAAGGAGAACCCGGGCTGACCCCGCCCCCCCAGCCAACCACTCCGGCTGGGAGTCCGCCGAACGATCCCGTCCCACCCGCCGAACCTCCTCCCCCTGTCGTCTAACTCCTCTTTCCCTCTACCGGCATGGCGGAAACCAGCCCCAGTGCAACCACTCCTCCCAAGTTGCCCCCTCTTCCCCTCGAGCGTGTCAACGATTTCCCGGACCGGCTCAGCCCCATGCTGGTCAAGGAACTGCGCCAGGGACTCCGAACCAGCACCTTCGTCATTCTCTTCCTCGTGCTGCAGGGACTCCTCGCCATCGTCCTCCTGATCGCCACTCCCCTCGCCATTGCTGAGGGCAGCGTCTCCGGCACGATCGGCGAGGTCGTCTCCAAGATCGTCTTCTGCATCTATGCTCTGGGAATCCTCGTGGTGCAACCGCTGCGGGGAATCTCGGCGGTGACGACCGAAATCAGACAGAACACAATCGACCTGATGGTCCTTACCCGCCTCAGTGCCTGGCGCATTGTATATGGCAAGTGGCTTTCGATCGTGAGTCAGTCCGCCCTCATTGCCCTTGCCATTCTTCCCTACCTCATCCTCCGTTACTCCTTCGGTGGCATGCAACTCTTCTCGGAGCTCGCTCTCATGGCCTACCTCTTCTTCATCTCGGGGACGCTGACGGCCTTCACGGTGGGCCTGTCCGCCACCGGCTCCGCCCTCCTGCGCGGACTGGTGGTGGTGGGAGGCTCCGCAATCATGATGGGCTACATCTTCTTCAGCCTCCACCGCCAGATCCCGGAATTCGTTGAGATTCTCAGCTTCACCCGGAGTGACCAATCTCTGACCGCCCTCGCCATCCTCGCCATCGCGATCTACGCCAGCTATTTCTTCCTTGAAATCGGCACCACGGCCATCGCTCCCACTTCCGAGAACCGGGCCACCCGTAAGCGCCTCATCGGCCTGGTCATCATGGCGGGGAGCTATCTCCTCCTCCATGCCGTCGATCCCGCCCTGGCTCTCCTCACCGCGCTCATCATTACCGGCTGCATCTCCCTCGATCTCTTCAGTGAGCGGGCCAGGTTTCCCTCCGTGATCTGTCGACGCTTCCTGCGGATGGGACCGCTCGGTCGCGCAAGCGGCCGACTCCTCTATCCCGGCTGGGCCACCGGTTCGCTCTTTTTCCTCACCCTGGGCCTGGTTCTCTTTCTCCTGATCTTCCTCACCAACCCCGATCCCCGGAGCTACACCTACGCCGCAATTGGCCTTGGCACCCTTGCCTTTCCCGCCGCCCTGATCCAGCTCTTCGCACGCGACTCCTCCAACCGCTTCAGCCTCTACCTCACTCTCCTCCTCCTCTGTTTTGTCCTGAGCGCCATCCTCTCTGAGCTTTACGGGGTCGTCCCCGAGAAACTACTCCTCTGGGTCTTCAGTTTCATCCCCGCGGTTCTCCTGCCCGTCGCCGGTCAATCTGCCTCCTCCCCGGACCAATCCACCGTCCTCCTTGTCTCCTCCATCGTCACCGGCATTTATCTCCTCATCATTCTTGGTGGGTCCCTTCCCCACGTGGTAGGCCTCTCCAG
>JAAZXD010000578.1 GCA_014240355.1 Roseibacillus sp.
CCGGATGAACACGGAAAGGTATTTGCCCTCCATGTCATCAAGAACGGTTTCATCATCGTCATCGCCGTAGCCGAATCCGGCTTTTCCGGCCTTCCAGCCCGCCTTCCCCGCATCGAAGGAAAGCCCGGTCCATGAACTGTTCTTCGGGATCTTTCCTCCCGCAAGATAGTGCCATTCAGATCCCTGTTCGATGATGGTCTTGCTTTCGCCGTCGGCGGATGAATCCAGTTTCAGGTCAGATGTCCGCTCAACTCTGAGATTTCCATTCCAGTCGTAAAACGTACTGGTCACTTTGCCGGGAGAGATTCTCTTGATCTCATACTGGTCACCCCGGTACATGATCCAATCACCACTGACCTGCTTCAGCAGGTCGGGAGGATCTTCCGCTTTTCCGGGTTGGGTCCAAACCACCAACCAGACAGGCACAAGTAGTTTGATAAGTTTCTTATCTATCGTTGTCAGCGTTTTCATCATATCAATCTTTGTGGATTCTTAATTCGGATTACCTCCCGGAGGCCTTCTTATCATGCGTCATCCGCCGGCATTCCGTGTCAGTCATGCCCAACTCGATTCCGTTGAAGGATCCAATCAGAGGAGCGGGAATTCATAACCAGGAAAGGAAATCCTAAGAATCTTCGCAGCACCAGCATAAGAGCCCTCCCTTTTCAGGGAATTTCACGTGTCTTTACGACAATATTACGGTCCAACGAATTACCAAGGCCCCCCCATATCCCTTTCCCTACGTCCGGTCAGGACATGGCCCGGATCCCGAGATCCATGAAGGCCTCGAAACCTCTTCGATCGCACCCCCCGGGGGCCACCTTCCTGGCTCACTTCCCGACGGAGCGTCGGGACGAATCTATCAATTTGCCGTCCGCCGTCATGGCCTCATACAAAACATGGTTGTCTCTGAGAGTGACCTTGATCAGGTGATTAGTGGCTTCGGCATGGGCAAGAAAAGGCCGGGTTTTCGTTACATTTCTTGCCACCCCTCTGGTTCTCGTCCCCCACGCCCCGTCACCCATGTATACCACGCCTCCGGCATCATCATGCCTGCCCGCCGTAAGGGGATGGGTTCTCTTGTAAACATGATGATCATTTTCAAAAACGGCATTCACGCGATGCTGCTCGAACAGAGGGCACCATGATCGCTGAATCTCGACGGCATCCGGCTTCGCACCCGTTCCCCACGCGGGCCGGTGGTAGCACACGAATTTGCGGGAAAACCCTGCGCGACTCTCCAACGTTTCGCGCAACCACTGAGTCTGCGTCGCGACATTCTCCGTATGGCCCGAGTCCAGGGCGATGACCGTCATGTAGCTCCCGAAATCAACGGCAAACTTGCTCCCGTCTGTCATCCCATGAAAGAGGCTGTAGAAGTGGGGGGCCTGGATCCTGGGAGGGGCATTCGTCGGGCGGTAAGCGGCACCTTTTACCTCATGATTGCCGATCACCGGAATCATCGGGATGAGGCGACCATCCGGTGCGATCGCACATTGGTTCCATGATTCTATCCATTCCAGCCAGCGATCCCCATCAACACCATTCGCATAGGCGAGATCACCCCCGAGAAGCGCAAAAAGGGGAGATTCTGTCCCCGCTCTTCGATTCATGGTATCCAGCATCTCTCTCGTATGAAACATGTCACCACCCGTGACAAAGCTGATCCCATCCTCAAATTTTCGGGGAGCTGTTTCAAAGAACCACGTGCCCAGAAGGTGGCCTTTCC
>JAAZXD010000579.1 GCA_014240355.1 Roseibacillus sp.
CCGCGTACCAGGGTGCCGGGGGGGTAATCGGTGCGCTCCCCGGCGGTGAGCGCAGGCTTCAGGCGCTCGAGTGCTTCCATGGGGGTTTCCGGCTCCGGTTCCGGGATTACGGGAGCAGGCTCCGGCTTGGATGCTTCGAGGGCGGCGCGCCTCTCGCGGGCCTTCTTCTCATTGAGCGAACGTTGAATCTCCTGCTGCTGGACCTGATTCTCGCGCTGCTGCTGGACTAACTTGTCGTCCTTGAGTTTTTTCTTCTGCTGCTGGTAGACGGTGTACATCCCGTAGATGGCGGCCAGCAGGAGGACGATGATGACAAGGTTGCGCAGGAGGTCCCAGTTGGTTCCGATCTTGATCTGGACTTCGGGAGCGGCGGGAGCATTCGCGGGCTCCACTGGGGGGGTCTCCATGGTTGCCGGGCCGGTTGCCGGGCCGGTGAGAGGAACGGGAGCGGTGGGGGGGACGGGAGTTGGCCCGGGGGGCGGGGCGGCCACCTTGGCAGGGGGGGTGGCCATGATGCTGGGAACCTGCTTGTCGAGGGCGTCACGCAGCACTTTCAGGTCCTTGGCCATGGCTTCGCCGTCCGCAAAGCGCAGCATGGGCGAGGGGTGAGTGGCCCGGCGCACGATCTTGTCGAAGCGTGGGTCGACATCCTCGACTTGTGAGGCGGGCACGTAGTTCTTTTCGGGGAGCTTGCCGGTGAGGAGTTCGTAGAGAATGACGCCGGTGGAGAAAATATCGGACCGGGTATCGACCGCGCCCGGGTTCTTGGTCACCTCCGGGGCAGTGTAGTCAGGTGTTCCGAAGATGATGCCTTCTCCCTCGTTCTCCTCCGCGAAGCGGGCCAGACCGAAGTCTCCGATTTTAGAACGTTTTTTCCCATCCAGGATGATATTGGCGGGTTTGATGTCACGGTGGAGAATGCCCGCTTCGTGGGCGTGGGCGAGACCCTCGCAGATTCCGGTCACCAGACGGGCGACCTCTTTTTGTTCAATGGCCTTGCCGTGGGCGGAGTGGTGGAGGGACTTGCCGTCCACGAACTCCATCACGATATAGAGCATGTGGTCGACTTCACCGAAGTCGTAGACGCTGATAAGGTTCGGGTGGTTCAGCTTGGCCATCGCCTTGGCCTCATCCTCGAACCGTTTGCGAAACTCCATGTCTTCGCCAAACTCGCGCGGGAGGATCTTGATTGCCACATTGCGTTCCAGGGACTTCTGGTGCGCCTTGTAGACCGCCCCCATTCCCCCCTTTGCAATGAAAGCCAGGACATCGTAGGAGGGAAGGAGCTCATGAAGCTCCTCGGGGGTGGGAGCCTCGAACTGTGGGGGGAAGGACATCGTGCGTGGAAAGGTGAAAAAGCGCTGGGCAGAACGCTTCTCGTAAAGAAGATGTGCCTGATTTCATGAAAAGAAAAGCCATCAGTGCCCCCTTTCCGAGGTATGGATGAAGCCGCAATCTGGAGGGAAATGGGAGACGAGGGCTTGCGCCGGCTGGTCGCGGCCTTCTATCGGCGGATCCCCGGGGACGACTTGCTGGGGCCGATGTACCCGGCCCAGGATCTGACGGGGGCGGAGGAACGCCTCTATCTCTTTTTGTGTTTCCGGCTGGGTGGAGACTCCCGTTACCCGGATCAGCGGGGTCACCCCCGTCTCCGCAAGCGTCACATGCCCTTCCGGATCGGGATGGCGGAGCGGGATCGCTGGCTTCAGATC
>JAAZXD010000057.1 GCA_014240355.1 Roseibacillus sp.
CTCTGGATGCTCCAGCAGATCCCCGTAGGTGAGAACGAACTTGTGCGGGAGGCGACCAAAGCCGAGCAGCGGCAAGCGGTCCGGATGCAGATTCTCCTCAGCCCCACGCCCCGGTCGGCGCGACCCATCGCGGGGGGCGCGCCTCTTCCCCGGGCGTCCGGGGAGGAGGCCTACCCCATTCTGCCGGAAGTCCCGTCCGAGGTTGTGGACGAAGAGTATCTCGCCCTGCGCGGGCTCTGGCAGAAGGATCCCGACGCATTTTTCGAGAGAGTGCGCAGCGCAGCGCGGGAGATAAACCTTCCGGTCCTGAGTCGCATGGCGTTCCTGACGGACAATCCCTTCATCTCCACGCGGGAAGAGGCGAGCTCGATCATTCCCATCGTTTCCGGAACTGCCAGCTATCACCTGGTAGAGCGGTTTATCCGTAACGAAAAAAGGTTGCCGCCGCCGAACAGCGTGCGCACGGAGGAGTTGATCAATCAGGTGTCCTACCCTGGCGATGGAGATGCGGACCTGGATGGGATCAAGCTGGGAGTTGAGATTGTGCGCTGTCCCTGGGACCGGGAATTGGCCCTCCTGGGGGTGCTCCTCCGTAATGAGTCCGGGAGAGTGATCGCTGAGGACGCAGTGTTGCAGGTTGAGGCGGATCCTGAGTTCGTCGGGAGCTACCGCCTGATTGGCTACGCTGCCCGGTCGGATCCGGAGGGAGAGGGCGGGGTTTCGGGAGGGCTCTTCCCGGGGAAATCAAACTACGTGCTCTATCAGTTTCGACCATCCGCTCCGGAAATATTCAATGCCCACCGGGTGGTGGCGAGAGTGAGTTTGGGTGTCGGAGCGGAGGGCAGTGAGCTGATCGTGCCGGTGACCACCCCGCCCCGGGAGTGGGAGCTGTCCAGCAACAACCTCCAGACGGCGGTGGCTCTGGCTACGTGGGGGATGGTCTTGCGGCAGTCTCCCTTCGGCGGGCCTCTTACCCACCTGCATATCAGGGAATTCGCAGAGAATGCCCTCCATGGTAGTGATTCGTCCGATCTCAGACGACGGGAGGCCCTGCAACTGATCCTCGATTCGTTGCCCTTCTTCGAGATTGAGCCGGAAGAGAATGAGAACTGACGGGGTGCCGGCTGGCAGGAGGGAGTTTGTGGATTGCGGGAGGCGGGGTGGAAGTTAGGCTATTACAGAGTGATGAATGGTCGTAGACGCGTATTCGTGATCCTGGGCGTGACCATGGTGGTGGCTCTTGGATTGGGGTTTGGAGTCTGGAAGTGGGTGACGCGGGAAAAGCCGAGCTACGAATCGGCCTTCGTGGAATATGTATGGATAGACTACCCAGCTGGAAGCATGCTGGAAGTGTCTGATTTTGGTGGCGACCGGATGGACTCGATTCTGCGGGAGCGAAAGGCAGGCTATCTTGCCGGGGTGACCAGCAGGGGAGATCCTCCCGAAGTGGTGGAAGTGGAACTGGCAGTTGATCTGGATGCTCTGGAAACCAAGGTGCTGGTTGAGGAATTCAAGGGAATGGGTCTTGTTCCAAAGGAGGCGACCTTCGAGTCCGGAACCTATCCGCGGTCCGGGCTCCTCGACTAGGAGAGTCTGCCGAAAGACCCGCCTGGCGGAATGGCGTACGGGAGGGCCGGGTTCCTCGCTGAGGTCGCCGTATTCCCTTCCTTCCAATCCCCCGGTGATGACGTTTGGACATCGGGGGATGACACGATAGAGTGGGGCCAGTGAACGATCCTCCCTGCATTCTCCTGGTGGACAACGGTTCCCACCGTGCCGAGTCGACCCTGAGCCTGCGCCACATGGCGGAAGCCCTGGGCGGTCATGTTGGAGCAGATGTCCATCCGGTTTCGCTTCTGCATTCTACCAAGGTGGATCCTGCCGAACTGGGAGGCGCTCCGGCCCAAATTTTTGAGCCGTTCCTCCGGGCCCGGCAGGAAGAAGACAGGCATTCCTTTGTGGTGGTGCCCTTCTTCTTCGGGCACAGCGCGGCGATTTACGAGTATCTCCCCCAACGAGTCCAGGAGATGAAGGGGAGTTGGCCGGAACTTGAAGTGCGGGTGGCGTCCTCCATGGTGAAACTGGATGAATCGGACGACACGCGGGTGGCCCGTATTCTGGGGGACCTGGTTGTGAGGAAAACGAAGGAGGAAGATCTCGAGAAACCAGCGGTGATCCTGGTGGATCATGGGACGCCACGGGTGGCGGTCAACCGGGTGCGCAATCACATCGCGGCCCAGCTTCGCGCCGTCCTGGGTGATCGGGTGGCGACGGTGGAGGCTTCCTCCATGGAGCGCCGGGCAGGGGCGGAGTACGATTTCAACGAGCCCCTGCTGGAGGATTTGCTCGGCCGGGAGGGCTTTGACCGGGAAGTGGTCCTGGCCATGCTGTTCATTTCGCCCGGGCGTCATGCGGGACCGGGTGGGGATATTGCCCGGATCTGTGAAGCGGCGGAAGTTCGCTGTCCCGGGTTGCGGACGCATGGAAGCGATCTCTTCGCGACACACCCCGGGGTTATCGACCTTTTGGCCCAACGCTGCGAAGAGGGGTTGGCAAGCGAACCGGTTCAAGGGGAAATCGCCGCTCCGGGGGTGGAGTGATCCGGCATGTCTGAAGTCGCCACCATTAAATTCTGGAGGGATCAGGTGGTCCGTTCGGGGCCGGAGAATATGGCGGTGGACAGTTGGCTCCTTGAACGGGAGGGGGAGCCTGTCCTGCGCGTATACGACTGGCAGGGAGAGTGGGGCAGCCTGGGCTACTTCGGGGCAGCGGCGGAAGCGCGGGCCACGATGCCCAAGGTCTCGCTGGTGCGTCGTGCCACGGGAGGGGGGTTTGTGGATCACCGTCATGACCAGACCTATACCCTCGTGCTGCCGAGGGGTTGCGGACTGGCGGGACGGAAGGGGGACGAGAGCTATCGCGTGATTCACTCAGCGCTGGCGGAAGTATTGCGGGAGGCCGGGGCAGAGGTGCGCTTGGTTCAGGAGGATGCCCGGGTGGAATCTCCGGCCTGTTTTGAAAAGCCAGTGGCGTGGGATCTCGTAGACGGGCGGGGATGTAAGGTGGCAGGAGCGGGGCAGCGGCGCAGCCGTAAGGGCTTGCTGCATCAGGGCAGCGTGATGCTCGAAGAGGGACTGGACGGGGATTCCGTGTTTAGCTCTCTGGCCGGTAGGTTGGCGAAGAAGGTGAAACGAGTTCGCCGCGAGCCCTCAGGGGAGGAACTCGCGGCGTTGATTGACCGTTTTTCCAGCCAGTCATGGGGGGAACGACGGTAGGGCCTGGCAGATGCTTTTACTTGCCCTTGGGGAGCTCCTTGTCGAGGTGCTCTTTCAGGACATCGCGGCCGAAGTCTTTATCGAAGAGGCGCCAGACGGCGTGAGCATGATTGGCTCCGTTCTGGGTGTTGGCATACTCCACCATGAATACGCCCTCATCCGTGACGCGGAAGTAGTGTGGATCGCCCTTGGTGAGGCCCCCGGCCCAGGTGAACTGCAGTGTGTCGACGGACTCGGCGATCTCATTCATGGCCGGCCTGGCAAGTTCGGACCGGGTATTACTGGCGAACTCCCGCAGGATGGCGAGGAGGAGTTTCTTCTGCTCCGCGGTCATGTCCCCACCCTTCACGCCCTGTGATTTTGGCTTGGCAGCGACCCGGTCCTGACTGGAGAGAATATCGCGCGGCGCCTTATCGGAAAACACGACCGGTTTACCGGCCTCCTTGAGAGATTTCATGAGCGCCCGGGCCTGATCCTCCATGCGGCCCAGGGGACGGGTGCCTTTGCGGGGGCCCTTCTTCACAATAGCAGGGTTGGTGCCGAAGAAGGCCGGGGTGGCTACCACATTGCCATTGATGATGGTGTAGTTGAGGGAAAGGTGGTGTCCCTCAAATCGCCATCCCCAGACCCCGGTCTTCTGCTTGCTGGAGGGTTCCCCGAAGATTGCGATGTAGTACTTCTGGGTGTCGCGTTTGACCGGATCGTTTTCCATTTCGGCCAGGACGGCTTCCAGGCTCATGATGGTGGTAGCGTTAAGGACCCCCTTCTGGCTGAGACCACTGGCGAGGAGGGCGTAAGCATAGTGGGTCTGAGAGGGATTCAGTTCACTCAACTTGATCCCCTTGCGGTCGAGGGGGATGAAGTGCCAGTTTTCGCGTTCCTCATCGGTGAATTTGAAGGAGGCGCTGGCCTTCTGTTTGGCATCGAGGCCCTTCAGGAAATTGAGGGCAGCCCGACCCATGTCCAAAGCAGGGCTTCCAGCGTGGGCGACCGGGACGGCCAGGAGAACAGCGGCTAGTGCTAGATGTGTCTTCATAATCAACGGGAGTCTGCGATGGTTATCCCGGAATGGAAGCGGAATATCCTGCCGGGAGATTGGCCATTGCAGGTGGCCTGAAGAAGCGCACGGAGGCGGCGGACTGATAGCTGGTTCAGGGGGTCACCCCCAGCATGCTCGTGGCCACCAGCAGGTAGATGAGCATTCCGGAGACGTCTACCACGGTGGTGACGGCCGGGGCGGCGATAACGGCGGGATCGAGATGGATGGCGCGGGCGCCGAGGGGAAGCAGGGCACCGATCAGAGTGGAGGCGGTCACCTGCACGGTGAGAGCCACGGCCACCGCTGAACCAAAGCGCAGGAAACTGATTCCGGGCGAGACTTCGGGATGGAAAAGCGGGAGAATGAAGATTGCCACCATCGCAATGGTGAGGCCGAGGATGAGTCCCAGCATGGCTCCGAGGCGCAGTTCCTTCCAGGCCACCCGGAAGGCATCGCGGGCATCCAGTTCGTTCAGAGCCATGGCGCGGATGGCCACGGAGGAGGCCTGTCCTCCCGAGTTGCCGCCTGCGGCAATGATCATGGGAAGGAAGAGCATGAGGAGGGGGATGCTTTCCAGGGTTTTCTCGAAGCGGAACATGATCGCGCCAGCCGCGATGGAGAGGAGGGCCAGGCCCACGAGCCAGATCACGCGGCGACTGAAGTGCGTGGTCACGGGGGTGTTGAGATAACTTTTTTCCGTCTGCTCCCCCGTCAATCCCGCCTGCTTTTCGATATCCTCGGTGGATTCTTCGCTCAGGATCTCCATTGCATCATCGGAAGTGATCACCCCGAGGAGACGGTTCTCTTTGTCCACCACCGGGAGGGCCAGCATGTCGTACTTCAGAACGGCGGTTGAGGCCTCCTCCTGATCGGTGCCAGCCAGCACGGTGTGCTCGACCGGTTGCATGATATCGCTCACCGGGGTCTGCCAGGCATTGAAGGTGAGGTCTCGCAGCCGGATTTTGCCCGCCAGGTGATCCTGTTCGTCCAGGACAAAGATCCGGCTCAGGGTCTCGGTGTCTTCAAGATCAGGGCGGAGGTGATCAAGGGCTTCCTTCACGGTCATCCCGATGGAGATGTTGCCGATCTGAGTGGTCATGCGTCCACCCGCGGTGTCTTCGGCATACTCAAGCAGGGTGCGGGTGAGTTCGCGTTCTTCCTGCTCTTCGAGGAGTCCGATCAGTTTTTCACGCTTTTGATCATCCTCCACATCCTGGAGCACATCCACCCGATCGTCGTCGGGAAGTTCTTCCAGAACCTCGCGTTGCTGGCTGGGCTTGAGGTGGTCAAGCGCCTCCTCCACCAGTGGGTCTGGAATTTCGGCCAGGACCTCGGAAAAGGCCTCGGAGGGAAGAGTGCGGGCAAACCACGCCTGGCCCTTGCGGGGGAGATCCTCGTAGACCGCGGCCAGGTCGGCGTGGTGAACCTCTTCGGCCGCTGACAGGAAGGCGCTCCCGTCGCGGGCCGCGATGGCTTGTCTCAAATCCCCGAGAATTTGTGGGTCCTCCTCCGGCACCGGGGCAGATTAGGAAGCGCTTCCAATTTGAGAAGTCCAAACAGAGAGGCGAGGCGGGGACGGAGTTTTTCTTTGCGGGGCACTGCTATAGGTTGTGTATATTACTCCCGACCTCCCTCACCCCCCCCTTCCTTCCCGTATGAGGTTTCCTTGGCGTCCTGCTGCCCTGCTTCTCCTGACCGTATCCCTGGTCCGGGGAGAAGCCATGCTGCAGTATTTCAACACGAGTTGGCGGGAAATCCGGCAGAAAGTCCCTGAAATAGCGGAAGCAGGGTATGAGTCGCTCTGGCTTCCTCCCCCCACCAAGGCCGGCGGAGGCTTCTCGGTGGGATACGATCTCTTTGACCGTTTCGATCTGGGGTCAAAGGACCAGAAGGGATCAGGGGCCACCCGTTATGGAACGGAGCAGGAGTTGCTCGATCTCATCCGGGTGGCACACCGCTTCGGAATCCGGGTTTATTTCGACAGTATCATGAACCACAACGGGTTTGATGTGCCTCGCTACAACGAATTCGTGGCGGAGGATGTCTACCCGGGATTCCGCCCTGGTGACTTCCACCTGCGCGAGACCGGCGATGGGTTCTACCAAAAATGGGATAATACGAGGGACTGGGGCAGCACGTGGCAGGTGCAGAACCTGGGGCTTTCAGGACTCATCGACATCGCCAACGAACCTGGTCCGACCAATCGTAATCATGGTCCCTTCGAGGGCGACACCCGGAGCAAGCCTCTCTTCCTCCGTCATCCCGACAATCCGGACTACTATTGCTATGTCCCGAGTGGACCGGGACAGACCCACGCGGCCAATGAAGGCACCTACGTGGGCTTCGGAACCAGCAACGGGATCACGCGTGCTTTCCTGCAGGCCAACGAATCATTTTACCAGGAGGTGGTGGAGGATATGTTGCACCGTTCCCTGCGTTGGCAGCTTGATCGAACCAATGTGGACGGGGCACGACTCGATGCAGTCAAGCACACGCCCGCGGACTTCTTTGGAGCCACCTTCGGGGCGGACAGAGACACCTCGGACTACGGCTACCTGGGGCAGGCCCAACGGCAATTCAACCTTTCGCGTGGTTATCTCGATGCGAATCACCGGGACACCGTCTTCAGCATCGATGCACCACGCGATGATGCCATGTTCTTTGGCGAACACCTGGGGGCGCCGCCCGCGTATGGACCCTATATTGACGCGGGGATGCGGCTCATAGACAACGACCTGCGCAACAACCTTAACGATATTCTCGGCAATCCCTCCGCCACCCTGGCTGGCTACGACCAGCCGGGAGCCGGAGGATTCAGTCCAAGCGTCTCGGTCATGCACGCGCAGAGTCACGACAACGACTTTGCAGTGCGTCGTGAATTGCAGCACGCCTTCTACTTCACCCGCGCCGGTCTGCCGCTGGTCTACACGGATGGAAACTATCATGCCGGAACACTGGAAGGCAGCGGGGGTGCCTTTCCACGGCATGCCAATACCTCCTTCCTCGGGCAGTTTGGCGACAACCGTCTGCCCAATCTGGCCTTCCTCCACCAGCACTTCGCACGCGGTTTCCAGCGTCCCCGCTGGGCCGACAACGATTTCGTGGCCTACGAGCGCATCGACAAGAGGGAAAATGGCGGAATGAGCGACGATGCGGGAGTGGTGGCCATCGTACTGGTGAACGACAACTATGCCAGCGGGAGCAGTCGTCATATCGGAACCACCTTTCCCTCCACCCCCTTCGTGGACGATGCCTATCTCTACCAGTATGCCCGTGGTTATGGGAGTCAGACGGGGTTCTTCAAGTATGCCTCACAGCTTGACGAGGTGGTGGTTGATCCGGGGAGTTACATGGTCTTTTCCTACCGCACTCCGGAGGAGTCGCGGGCCTGGAGCGAGATCGGCGGACGGGCCATTGAGATTTTCCAGGAGGGTGGGCGGGCGGACACTATGACGGTGACGCGGCGAGATGGTCCGGATGGCGATGAAGGTTTCAGCGGACCTTTTGCCAATCCGGGATTTCATCCCCGATCCTCTGATCTCGGCGGGGTCGGGGGTACTGATTTCGAGTATGAGGTCGAGATTCCACGGGTGACCGATGTGGGCAACCTGAAGTTCGTGTTCCGCGCTGACCGTTCGACGTCCAACATTCTCTGCAAACTGGACGGGGGTATTGATCTCAACGGGAGGCGTCCCGCCGGGAATGGCGACCCGGGCTTCCGGGACAACCCACCGGCCCTGAGCACGGATGTCTTCCTCGGGTATGAACAACCCGATTTCGTGGAACGCATGGGACCGGAGAAGTTTGCGGCCAGGAACACTTCCCGTTGTGCCCTGGACGCGGCGGAGGCGGAAAACTGGGCGATCCGGATCGGTTCGGGAAGGTTTTCGCACGTCAACGGGGAGGGGAACAACTCCACCCCGCCGGATACCGTGCAGTTCGTGTATCACGATCCCGAAGCAGCCCTGCCGGGATCGATCGGCAATGGGAACCACTACCGGGAGACTCCCAACTCGATTGAGGTTCACGTGAAAACGAACTCCGGACTGGGAGGATACAGGGGAGCCCTCTACTACACCCTCGATCGCAGTGTTCCGCTCGGGGCAGGTGGGATCGGGGCAAACGCATCCACCTTGACCGTTCCCATGAACTGGGTGGGTGATGCCGAGGGCGGTAGCTGGTGGAAGGGGACCATCACGCCGCGGCGGGTGGGAACGGTTCGCTACATGGCGGCCGTTCGCCGCGCTACCGTGAATCCGCTCTTCCCGAGGGGGGCAGACGAGGTCGCTGACAAGCGGCATGGGATGACCGTCTTCGAGATCGATGGCTTTAATGGTGAGACGGTGGAGTTTTTTCCTCATAACGACTACGCCAAGACTCCTGATCAGGACTCCTTCGTGATGGAGACCGGATTGGATGAAGGGTTTCACATTCTGCGGGCCCGGGCTTTTCTGGAGCGCACCGGGAAGGCTTCGCTCTACAACACCTTTCAGCAGACATTCTACTATGATGCTGGCAGGCCGCAGGGAGAGATCGTCTTCCCGAGCGAGAACGACATCCTGAGCGATCAGAACTTCGAGGTGGTGGTCCGGGCCGATGCGAGTGTGGGGGAGGCGTGGTTTTATATCGAAGATGGAGTCGGTCCCAATGACGATGACCAGACCGGGGCGGGCAACGGCAATGGACCAGGAAAGTGGGTGCGGGCTTCGGAGACGGGGGCTGATCCAAATCTGCCGACTACCTTCTCCCGGGAGTTTCGCTTCAACTATGCGAACATCCCGCCCGGAAACGTTCCAGCGGTCCTGCATGTTCGCCTGAGGGAAGCCACCTCAGGGGTTCCCTCTACCTGGACAGGCACGGTAGGGGCAGCAGATGATACCAGGGGCTGGTATACCACCCTTACACGTAACGTAACGGCCAACGGGCCCGACCGGCGACTCTTCGTGGCCTTTCCTTCCACCGACGGGGAGGTGGTGGGCGATGATTATGTGCTCAAGGCCTACTTCTCCAAGAATCTCGGGAACGGGATTTCTGACCAGCAGCTCATCGACGAGTTCTCCATTGCAATCGGAAGCCGATTGAGCGGATCCCCGGCTGGAGCGGTGGATCAGGAGAAGGATCTCATCAGCATCGTCCGTGATGAGACGGCCGACTACCACGCCCTGGCCTTTGACGTGCCCGAACTCTGGACTGGCGATCCCGGGTTCCTGCATCATGTCCAAGTGAGTCATTCGCGGGGAGGGATTAAACTGCTGGGCACCCGGATTGTGCGGGCTGCCGAGGTGACGGAACCCTTCGTGAGCGTGGTGCAACCTCCGGCCTTTGACGGGGGAGGGCAGCCCTGGGTGGAGGGGATCCCTGATGTGGCCAATCCGACCCCCTGGCAGAGGGAGATTCCCATCCGGATCGGGACGGATGCCGGCGCAGGGCATCTTACCATCACCTTCGAACAGGGCAGTGGGACGCTCGCCTTTGTGCAAGTTGTTCCGGTCGGAATCCAACAGTCCTGGGACTATCGGTGGACCGGGGTTTCCCCCGGTTTCTACCGCATCCGGGTGGATGTGAGAGTCAGCCGGACCGGTCCGATTATCGCCACCACCACCCGTGATATCACCGTGGTCCTGGAGCCCTCGGTTCCGCCCGGGCAGGACAACGATGCGGATAGCTTGCCCGACTGGTGGGAAATCGCGCACGGACTCAACATTGCGGACAATGGGAGTGCACCAGGAAGCGCAGGGAACGGGCCGGAGGGAGATCCTGATGGCGACGGCATTCTGAATTTCACTGAATTTCTGGTGGGGCTGGATCCCAAGCAGGCGGATCGGGGTGTCTTTCCGAGTCTCCAGGTTGCTGCCAATCGGGATGGCAGTGTCCGCTTGAGGTTCCCGGGCATTCCGGACCGCTACTATACCGTTTCCTGGAGTTCTGACCTGAAGCACTGGACCACGCTGGGCGCAATCATTGACACGGGGGCGGAGGTCCTTCCCGCAACCTACGAGGTCACTGACGCCGGTCCACCGGGGTCTCCGAGTCATCCAGCCGTCATCGGGCGGCGGTTTTACCGGTTGGAGGTTGCGCTGCCCTGAGGATCACTCCGCCCCCGGGCAGGGCTCCCGCAGAACAGGGAATTTCCGGGCCAACTCTTCCCTAGAGCACCTGTTCGACGAAGTCCGCACGGGAGAAGGCATCGAACTGGTCCGGTTCCTCACCGGTCCCGATGAAACGTGGGGGAATGTCCAGTTCCTGCTGGATGGCCACCGTCACCCCTCCCTTTCCTGATCCGTCGAGCTTGGTCACGATCACCCCATCGAGAGGGACGGCCTTGTTGAACTCGCGGGCCTGATTGAGGGCATTACTCCCCGTGGTGGCGTCGACCACCAGGAGGGTGTGGTGGGGGGCACTTTCGTCCTGCTTGCCCAGTGTGCGACGAATCTTGCCCAGCTCCTCCATCAGATTGTGACGAGTGTGAAGGCGTCCAGCCGTGTCACAGATGAGGACCTGGACACCGTCGGTGAGAGCTTTCTGGTGGGCGGTGTAACAGACCGAGGCCGGGTCGGCATTGGGGGAGCCCTTGACCAGCGGGATATCAAGGCGCTCCGCCCATCGCTCCAGCTGCTCCACTGCTGCGGCACGGAAGGTGTCCGCTGCACCGAGCAGCACCGAGATTCCCTGCTGCGCAAACAGATTGCCGAGCTTGGCTGCGGAAGTTGTCTTGCCCGTTCCGTTGACCCCTACCACCAGAATGACCAACGGGGAGCCGTCTTCAGGCAGTTCAAGGGTGTGATCGTCATCGGGAAATACCTGCAAGATACGTTCGCGTGCGGCCTGCACCACGTCCTCGGCCGAGATCTTGCGACCCAGGTTGCGCAGATTCTCGACGATTTCCAGCGAGGTTCGCACCCCCAGGTCGGCCGCAATGAGATCGGCCTCAAGTTCGTCCCAGTCAACGTCCGCCCTGTTGGCGACCTTGTTGTAGAGGTTTTTGAAGAAGCCAGCCATGCGGGGTTGTCAGTGGTCGATATTCGGCAGAAGGGGGGCTTGCTGCGGCGTAGCCCAGCGAAGACGGTCGGAGGTTCTCGTATTCTTCCCCTGAGGCAAGGATTTTGCTCTCGGCGAGATCGCAGGCCCTCCAGGTGTGCGGAGCGCTCCTACTTCTCCAGCGTCCTCCGCAGTCTGCCGGGGAAATCGGTGGTGATGGAGCGGGATCCCATCTTCAGGAAGCGCCGGGCGATGGCAGGGTCATTGACGGTCCAGACATGGTGCTGGAACCCGGCCTTTGACAGGGTGTCGAGGTGTTTCTTGCGGAGATCCGGATGAGTGCTGGAGCCGAGTCCGTCAGCCTTGATGGTCTTCAGGATGCCGAGCAGGCGCGGGAGCTCCTTGTCGGGGGCGTTGCGGGTGCGCTTGTCGAAGCCGTAGAGCCAGTTCACGCTCCAATCCGGTCGCTTCTCCTTGACGGATTTGACCACCTTCTCATCAAAGGAAATGATGACGATCTGCCCGTCGGCAAGGCCACTGGCCGTCACAACCTTCAGGAGAGGGGGCACGATTTCAGGACCGCTCTTGATTTCGATGTAGATCTTTTTCTCCGGAGGCACGGTGGCCAGGACTTCTTCCAGGGCAGGCATGCGAGTGCCGGAAAACTTCTCGTCCTTCCAGGAGCCGGCATCAAGGGTCTGCAGTTCGGCAAATGTGCTTTTTCTGAGGGTCAGATTCCTGCCCGTCAGCTTCTTTGTGTTGGAATCGTGAAAGCACACGATCCTTCCGTCCCTGGTGAGGTGGAAGTCTCCCTCGATAGCGTCGGCTCTCTGCTGCCAGGCAAGTTTGAAAGCTGGCAGGGTGTTTTCCGGAGCCTCCCCGGATGCCCCCCGGTGTGCTACGATGAAGGGATCAGCGAAGGAACTCACGGTGAGCAGCAGCAGACAGGCAAGGGGTTTCATGATCGAAAGAGGGCCAAGGGAA
>JAAZXD010000580.1 GCA_014240355.1 Roseibacillus sp.
CTCGTGCTGGAGCTCCTGCTCAAACGCCCAGGTGGCCCGCCCTTCCTCAGCGAGGGTCTCCAGGCCCATCTGGGCAGCAGCCAGATAATGTGCCTTGCACTCGTCCCATGACGCGATCAGATCCCTATCGGAGGCCGCGCCGGTCCGGCCCGCCCCCGGAGTGCGCTCCAACAACGCGAGCGCCGTGCCCGACAGGGGACCAGTACGAGCGACCAGGGAACCCCGCGAACACTCGGCCACGTAGCTCAGGGTGTCGAGCTTCTGGATCTTCGCCACGCGCTTGCCCCTCCTTGCCGCGTCCTGAACGAGCCGGCTCCGAATACTCTGCGCCTCATTGCTCCAGTGCGGAATCGGAACATCATGGTCCGCGGTCGAGACGATGATGAACCCCTCCGGGAGAACAGGGAACTCGATATAGGCGGGGCCTGCGAGATCCGGCCGGAAGATCGGATACACCACGGATGACAGGCGTGCCGTCGTCCAACCCAGACCATCCTGGCGATGATCTTCGAGGTGCTGCTGGGCGCGTTCAACGAGAAGCCTCGGCACCCGGTCCAGGGTGAGGAGGGAAGAGGATTCACCTTGGCGTTCCACGGTCTCCAAGCTGAGGCTCGAGTCCCCGGCTCGGACTTGTCCGAATGCCGCCGAGGCAACCAGAACAAGGCCCAGGGAGCCGCGCAGGGCCAAAGTGGAGAGGCGGTCGAGAGTGGTCGAGTCTGTGGTTTGAAAGTTCATGTCTGTACTCCTGTAGGGGTTGCCGGGCGGGTCCGTGTGACCCGCCCACATCCGCCCATAAGGAGCACCCCCGATAGCGGGACACCAAAGCTCGGGAAACCGACGCGCAGGCCGAAATCACCCCTGGCGGACCCCCGAAAGCCTGTTCCCGGCCGCGGAATCAGCCCTCTTCCAGGCGCAGGCGCTCGAGTTCTTCGCGGACCAGCGCCGCGACCCGATTCTTGGCCTTCTTGACCGCCTCGGGCTGCATACCAAGCTGCTTGGCGGCGTCCCGCAGGGGCATACCCCTTCGGCCGTAGAGTTCAAACGCGTCCCAGCTCGACTCCGCCATCTGGCTACCGGGCTTCACTCGCAGGATCGCCCTCTCAAGCGACTGCTCCATCCACTCCCGATCCCACGCGTCGTCGACCTGCTGAGCCTGCTCCAGAAAGCGCTCGGGCTCCCAATCGACCTGACCCCGCCGCTTGTTACGCCACCCCATGAGAGTACGAATGGTCGCTGTCTTGAGATAACCCCGAAAGCGGCCCTTCTCGGGGTCGTACTCAAAGCGCTCGGCGGCGCAGAAGAAGTTGGTCATGACCTCCTGCACCAGATCATCCAGCTGATCGGAAGGGCAGCCAGCCTTGCGGGCAAAACCACGGAGAATGGGAGCGTACTGCCCGTGAAAATCCTGCCAGGAGAACTCGCGAACCATCGTGTCGTCGTCTCCCAGGCGCAGGAGCAGGCTCCCCCGAGTGAGGAACTCATCGCGAGTAATGGTGGGCACGGTCGGGGCCGGTCGTGGTTCAGGCAGGTCCTCCTTGAAAGGTGCCCCTGTCACGCCGAGCCGAAAGCGGAGGCTTCCGAGGCGGAGCTCATCGCCATCGTGCACCCTCACCCTCTCTCCTTCACTCACAAGCAGTCCATTCAGGGCGGAGCCATGCTTACTTCCCAGGTCCTCGACAAACCAACCACTCTGGGTTTGTT
>JAAZXD010000581.1 GCA_014240355.1 Roseibacillus sp.
GAGACCGGGGTCATCAACCCGGTGGAGGAGTCCTGTGCCATTGCCCGGGAGGCGGGCTGGGCCTTTCACACCGATGCCATCCAGGCGGTTGGGAAGATGCCGGTCGATGTCAGGGCGGTCCCGGTTGATTTCCTCTCCCTGAGTGGGCACAAATTCCATGCCCCCAAGGGCGTGGGCGCGCTCTACGTCCGCGAGGGTATTCGTTTTGAACCGATGATCCGCGGCGGCGGCCAGGAGGATGGGCGGCGCAGCGGGACGGAGAACGTGCCCTTCATCATCGGCCTGGGAAAGGCCGCCGAGATCATGAAGGCGGAACTGGAACGCGACGGGCACGCCGACGTGCGCCGCCGCCGCGACCGTTTCGAGGAGAGGCTGATGAGCGAAATCGAGGGAGTGACCCTGAACGGATCCCGCGAGCATCGGGCGGGCAACATCGTGCACGCTTCCTTCGAGAATTGCGAAGCAGCCGGCCTGCTCATTCTCCTCGACGAGGCGGGGGTGCAGTGCTCGGCGGGGAGTGCCTGCATGACCGGCAAGCAGCAGCCCAGCCACGTGCAGAAGGCGATGGGCCTTTCCGACGAGCAGGCCAGGAGCAGCCTGCGCATTTCCCTTTCAATCTTCACCACTGACGAGGACGTGGAGGAGGCCGCCACCGCGGTGGCTCGGGCGGTGCACAAGCTGCGGAGCGTGCAGGGCCCCCCGGGGGTGGGTCCGGTCGCGGTCTACGGTGGCTAGTGGGAGGGGACATGCTGGAGCTACCTCGCGGCTTGACGAGTGCGCACTGCTGCCGCAGTCTCCGCGCCCCACCAAGATACCATCATGGCCACCAAAATTTATACTGACAAGGATGCCAACCTGAATGCCATCCGGCGCAAGAAGCTCGCTGTGATCGGCTTCGGTTCCCAGGGACACGCCCATGCCCTCAACCTGAAGGAAAGCGGCTGTGACGTGACGATCGGCCTCTACGCCAAGTCCAAGTCCCGCCCGGTGGCCAGGAAACTCGGATTCAAGGTGATGAACACCAGTGATGCGGTGAAGCACGCCGATGTCATCTTCATCGCCACCCCTGACACCGTCATCCCCTCGGTCTACGAGAAGGATGTGGCTCCCAATCTCACTCCGGGCAAGACCCTCCTCTTTTCCCACGGGTTCGCGGTGCACTTCGACCTGATCGAGACCCCCGACGACGTGGACGTCATCATGGTGGCCCCCAAGGGCCCCGGCCACACCGTGCGCAGCCAGTTCCTGGAGAAGAAAGGGGTGCCCACCCTCATCGCGGTGGACAAGGATGCCACGGGCAAGGCGAAGCAGACCGCCCTGGCGTGGGCCAAGGGAATCGGGGGAACCCGCGCGGGCGTCTTCGAGACCAATTTCCGCGAGGAAACCGTGACTGACCTCTTTGGTGAGCAGTGCGTGCTGTGCGGGGGAGCATCCGCTCTGGTCAAGGCGGGCTACGAGGTGCTGGTGGAAGCGGGCTACTCGCCCACGATGGCCTACTTCGAGTGCCTGCACGAACTGAAGCTCATCGTGGACCTCATGAACGAGAGCGGAATCGCCGGAATGCGCTTCTCGATCTCGGAAACCGCAGAGTATGGGGATGTCACGGTGGGACCAAAGATCATCAACGAGTCGGTCAAGAACCGCATGCGTCGCCAGCTCAAGACCATCGAGAGTGGCAGGTTTGCCAAGGAGTGGGT
>JAAZXD010000582.1 GCA_014240355.1 Roseibacillus sp.
CGCCTGCCTTTTCCAGAAGGGGAACCACGATTCCGCCTTCCTGCTGCAGCAGTTCCAGCAACACATGCGCACTCTTGAGCTCGGGATGAGCTGACTTGAATGCCAATCGCTGAGCTGCCTGGAGCGCTTCCTGAAGTTTGATGGTCAATTTATCGAGGCCCATGCTGGATTCCTTGCAATTCGCGGACCAGCGCCTCAGTCACCTAAATACAGGGAGATTTTCCCCGTGAAGGGACATCCTGACCCCAGTCCTGCGTCAGCATGGCGTGTCGATTTGTCCCGAATCCCCCGTCTTGCCTCTTCGATCGTTCCCGGAGATGCTCGGCGTCCATGACCACCCGGGAGCGCCTCCTCTTCATTGCACCCGGCGTCCTCTTCCTGGTTGCCTTCGGCTCATTTGAACTGGGCCGCCTGGCGAGCCGCAAGGATGCCGAACGCAAGATGGCGGCCAAACATGGCGGTTCTTCCCCGTTCCTCTCGACCCTGGACGACGACGCCCTGATCAGGAGTCTGCAGGTACAGAATCTGGACGAACGCCGGTTTTCATTCGCCCGCGTGATCGAAGGCGCCACCGGCAAGGCGGTGACTCCCTTTGACGCCCTGGAGCCAGCCGCCACAGTCATTCTGGAAGCGATTCGGAACGCCGCCGACCATGCCCTGCAAGTCCACAGCGGGGAGAGTTCCCCTCTGCGGAATCTACGCCGCATCAACGAGGGTTCACGCTTCTTCGAGGACACCCTGCGGGAACGGATCGATGACCACCCCGCCCTGTTCTGCACCATCCCGCTCACCTCCGAAGGCAGGGAACAGCGTGCGGGCTATCCGGATCTGCGCATTGAACATGTCGATTCCGGGACCGTGGCTTATCTCGATCCCAAGCTCTACGAGGAGGAGAGCCGCAGATCCACCTTGCGAAGTTTCTACTACAAGCTTGGGGCAAAACCTTCCAAGGTCACCGAAGACGCCCACCACCTTCTTCTCGGCTTTGCCCACGACGGTGTGGATGGATCCTGGAACTTTACCAGTTGGGAACTCCTCGATCTCACCACGCTGAAAATAGAACTGAAAGCGGAATTCCAGGCTTCCAACCGGGATCTCTATGGTGACGAATCCCATTTGGCGTCCTCTCGCCCGACAACCGGCGAATGACCGGCAGAACCATCACCGACCACCATGAAATCCTTTCCTGTCATCATCCTCTCGCTCTTTTCCTCCTCCCTCATTGCCACCGAACTCGGTCAAGTCACCGGGGTGGAAGCTCAACCCCTCATCGCGCAGACGAAACGCCTGACTCAAGCCCTCGAATTTGTAGGCGCGCCCCTTACTGGTGCTCGGCAACAGACTCTTGAGAGGGCCCTGTCGGGTGAGAATGACGCGGCCGTGAGCACCGGCATACAGGCCGTCCTGGACCCCCTCTGCCTCGCAGGTGTGACCATTAATCCGGAATCACGGGTAAAAGTCGCCCCTGGTCCGGCCAAGCCCATCCTGGTGGAGGGCGGCTGGACTGTTTTCCTCATCAAGGTACACAACGAAGCAGGGGTGACCGCCCCCCTGGGAGTGCAGAGCCCTAACGCGCGAAGCATGCACAACTCGCCCAAGGAGGACCTGCCCGACCGCTGGTTGGATCTCGCCACCATGGACAAGCAACCGCTCGCCAGAACACTGGGTGGACTTGAACTGGAGTACCGT
>JAAZXD010000583.1 GCA_014240355.1 Roseibacillus sp.
CGAATGGGGGCGGGGCATAAGCTCTGTCATGGTTTCATCCATGATGAGACGAGCCCTCGTCGGGGTTCTTCTGTTCGGCAGCGTGTGGGCAAAACAGGAATTCCAGGCCGGCTCGTCCGCGGTCGACATTTCTCCGCCCGCTTATCCGGTCCGGGTCAACGGGATGTTCACCGAGCGCTCGGCCACCCGCGTCCTCGATCCCCTCTTTGCCCGCAGCGTCGCCCTGGATGACGGCGAAACAAAGATCATCTTCTGCGTGGTCGACACCTGCATGGTGCCGCGGGAGTTGATCGACAAGGCAAAGGAAGAGGTTCACCGGAAGACCGGGCTATCCACTGCCAGGATGATGGTCTCCGCCACCCACACCCACAGCGCCCCCGCCGCGATGGGGTGCCTCGGGAGCCGGATGGACCCGGACTACGCGAAATGGCTCCCCGGCAAGATCGCGGAGTGCATGATCGAGGCTCTGAACAGACTCGAACCCGCCCGCATCGGGTGGGCCTCCATTGACGACTGGGAGCACACGCACAACCGGCGCTGGATCTTCCGACTGGATCGCACCGGAACCGATCCCTTCGGAGTGCGGAACATTCACGCCAACATGCATCCCGGACACCTCAGTTCAAACGTGATCGGACCCTCCGGCCCGGTGGATCCAGAACTGAGCCTCTTCGCTGTGCAAACCCCCCACGGCAGGCCGCTCGCCCTCTTCGCCAACTATTCGCAACACTATTATGGATCCGGGCTCCTCTCCGCAGACTACTTCGGAGCCTTCTGCCGGCACATCGCGCACAACCTGGGCCAACCTTCCAGTGAGGGCCCCTTCGTGGCCATGATCTCGCAGGGCACGAGCGGAGACCTGATGTGGATGGACTACGGCGCTGCGCGCGGAAGACAGACCATGGATCAGTATTCAGCCGAGGTCGCTCAATATGCCATGCGCGCTTATCGAGCAATCCGGTGGCACGACCATCTGCCCCTCGGGATGGTTGAACAGAAACTCGTCCTCGACTGGCGCCGTCCCGAAGAACAACGCCTCGCCTGGGCCCGGGATCGCCTGACCCGCCTGCAGGGCGCCCTCCCCCGCTCCCAGCAGGACATCTACGCCATGGAGGCCTCCATCCTGCACGAATGTCCCAAGGCCGAGCTCAAGATGCAATCGATCCGCATCGGCGGCCTGGGCATCGCCACTCTCCCCAATGAAGTCTACGCTCTCACCGGGTTGAAATTGAAGGTGCACTCTCCCCTTGAGAGTCAGATCAACATCGAGCTCGCCAATGGCGCGGAAGGCTACATCCCACCGCGGGAACAACACACCCTCGGCGGATACACGACCTGGCCCGCCCGGACGGCCGGCCTCGAAATCAGCTCCGAATCCCGGATCGTGGACACCCTCCTTCGCGGACTCGAGCAGGTGGCGGGGAAACCAAGAAAGGCTGAAGTCCTCTCCAGCAACGCCTACCGGGACACGGGTGTGCGAGCCCACTGGCCCCTCGACGACCTCGGGGGGCAAACCGCCAGGGCCAACCACGAACTCGACCACCCTGCCCTGCGCGTTCATGGAAAAGTTGCCCGCTACCTGCCGGGAGTCGGCAGCGGGTCGGGTTGTGCCGAAGAGCAGGCCCTGACCCCTTCTCCTATCAACGCGAGGGGGGAAATCAATCGCGCCATGCACCTCGTGGAC
>JAAZXD010000584.1 GCA_014240355.1 Roseibacillus sp.
TCCGTAAGTCCCTCAGGAATATCAATCAGACTCTGCAGGGTGCCGCTCGCGTCATCATTGTAATACAGGAAGTAGCCAAACTCATCGTAGATCGCGAGTTGGGTGTCGACCAGGGACTCGAAGGTATGAAGTTGCAGGGGGACTCCGGGATCGGCGATCTTACCCAGATCCACAAACTCACGGGGAGGACCGAGAGAAATGGCGAACTCAAACCACACCGTCTCCGAGGCTTCCGTCCCTGTCGATGTCGTCGTCGTAGCTGTCCTCGCCTCGGGCCCAAGATTGGGATTGGAGGGATAATTGAAGACCACATCCCCCACTGCCCCACCGGTCGTGGTGATCGGCCCGAGATCAAAGATCGCCCCGGCTCCCGCCACCACCGCGATGTATGTTCCGGTATCCAGTCCCTCCGGAAGCGAAACCTGACTCTGCAAGCCTTCGCCTGCGTTGTCATTTTCCTGAATGAGAATGCCATCAAAGGAAAAGATCGCCAACTGGGTATCGAAGCCGGATCCGAAGGTATCAAAGGTGAGCGGACTGCCTTCGCCTCCAATAACCCCCAGATCAATCTTCACCTCGTCCGGAAAGAGAGCAGGCAGCACGTTGAGATTCAGGGAAAACGTGGCATCGCCCTGACTGACCGCTCCGTCAAAGCCGACAAAACTCTCCACCACCAGATAGTAGGTGCCCGTCCGGAGAACCAGCGAGTCCTGGTCCGGAGCCAACGCGTCAAAGAAATTGTACCAGATCCCTTCCTGGGCGACATTTTTCCCAAGGTCCACGTCAAATTCCGTGCGCAATCCCTCCACCAGGAAAAAATCGGGATCACCCTCGGCAAACTCGCTGTCCTTGCTGAACGTCAGGTTCGCAGGCTCGGCGAGAGTGAACTGGATGACATACTCGTTCCCCCAGTTCCCTGCCGTGTTAAGATCCAGACCTTCTCCGGCCACGAGATCAGCATTGTTGCGCCCGCCCGTCATGACCGCCAGATTGAAGGAAAACGAGTCGATGCTGGAGGAGGTTACTGCACCTTGGTTTCCGGATTCCCGGCTGTAGAAGCCCACGAGATTGCCGGGGGCAAAGGTTGTTTCCGCGGTCAGTTCAAGGCTGCCGTCGATCCAGAGTTCCAGCGAAGATCCAAGATCACGGATCGTCAGGTCGTAGTATTGATCCGTGTCCAAGGGGTAGGTCCTTGCGGCAAGGAGAAAAGGATCATCGTCACCCATTTCGTGGAAGGAGATCTGATTTTCGTCATTGGAGAAGGTAGCAACGAGCCCCCGCCGCTCGCCAAATTCCAAGGCCTCCATGGTCGATCGGAAGGCAATCTTCAGGTGTTCCGAGTCCGAGTTCAACTTGGCGCGCAGGTTGATTTCTAACGAGCCCTCAAAGCCTTCCAGGGTGTGAAGAACACCGCCACCGGTTGTGGTCACAGTCCCTCCTGCCTCTACCACGGTCCCTCCCCCCGTCGTGGTCCAGACCAGTGGATCCAGAACCCCATCATTGAAGTCATCGGATAATTCCGCCGGGGGGCTAAGATCACCCACCAGCGCGGTGGTTCCGGAAATTTCCGTGTTGCCTTCGGGCAGCGGCCCAAGATCAACATCGACCTCGTAGTCAGCGACAGCGGGAAAAGTCGCGGCGAACATAATAAGCAATCCCTGTAAAGCAGGTTTCATGATTTGC
>JAAZXD010000585.1 GCA_014240355.1 Roseibacillus sp.
AGGGGGAAACCTTCCCGGACGCCACGATGGGAAAGCCCTCCAGCAGGACAACCTGCTGGTAGAACCCGGCGAGCTTGAATTCCCTGCGCAACCCGGGGCTGATCTTTTCAACTTCCTGCCCGGGTGAGGGATTTGGAGCCGTAAGGAAGAGACCGGCGCAAAGGGCTATCATACGCTGCATCGACAGCAAAGGTAGGGATTCCATCTGAATTCCTCAAGCCACGGGTCGCGTTCCGGGGGCCATCAATCCAGCCCAATGGACTCCGGTGGACCCGGAGAATTCTCCTCCCCCCTGAAAAAAATTGAGGCGGCCTCCCCGGCCGCCTCAAGGAGGACATTCAATTCAGGAAGCGATCGAGACTACTTGAGCGGCTTGATCCTGATATTGCGGAAGCGCACTTCAAATCCGCCCGGAGAGTGGTACTGCAATCCAATGATGCCTTCCTTGGCCGCTTTCTTGGCATCCTTGTCGTCGAACTCGATCGCGACCACGCCATTCAACTCCTGTGTCAGCTTTGAACCGTTGGCTGTGATCCTGTACTTGTTCCATCCATTGTCCTTCTTGATGGTCGGCTTGTTCTTGTATTTTCCGGCCAGCAGGCCACGTCCCTTCTCCTCATAGAGCTTTCCATACCATCCATTTCCAATATCCGCCTGGTAACCGCTCACCACCCACTTGTTGGCACCATTCGCAGACTGCTTGGAGCGGATCTGGATCCCGCTGTTCCCTTTGCCATCCACCAGGATCCACTCCGCCTCCAGTTCGAAATTGGCGAAGGGATGCTTGTAAATGAGGAAGGTATTACCTCCCTGGAGCCGGGCGACATGACCGGAAATATACCCGTCCTTGACCCTCCAGATATCCGGGTTTCCGTCCCAGCCAGCGAGGTCTTTTCCGTTGAACAACGTGATCCATCCATCCTTGTCGGGCTTGGGCAGTTCGTGGTGGTCCGCGAAGAGCGGCATGACACCAGAGGCAAGGGCAATTACGAGAGTGGTGATTTGTTTCATGGTTTTCGAGTGTGCATTGGGATTTTTCAGATCCAGGGGAAGGACGCGAGCCTTTTCGCCGCCTTCGATCCCCTTCCCGGTCTCCAGATCACCCGGTGATCTCGATGATCGGTCCCGCCCCCTGTAGGCCGCTGCAGTTCCCTCGAGGGTCATGAAAGCGGGCGAAGCGCAATGCGCATCGGAAATCTAAGGGTCCAGGGGCTTCAGCGCTTCCATGAGCCTGGGGAGCAACCGGGTAATCTCCTGCCTGGAATCGATCGCGAACCAGCGCTTCGATCCCTCTCCCACGGAACGGACACTGAAAGTCACCAGGCCTTCGCCTGCAGCCACCTGATCTCCCAGCACCAGGAAGAAGAAACCACCTGTATCGAGGTCGGAGTTCCAGGTAGGAAGATAGAACAACTCCACCGAATCGTCCTCACTGCTCCAGCGGGACAAATGATTCGTCACATCAAACCGCAGCCGTTCCTCGCCATCCATGACCAGGGCGAATCCCCCGGTTTTCGGCTCCGTGCTCCAGCCCACACCTCCCGAAAAACAAAGGACTCGTTTCTCCGTGCCTTTCTTCCGGACCTTGCTCTCCCAGCCGACTTCCGCTCCCCGTTTCTCCTGCCGGATGAACACCCGCTCGACGAAGTCTCCCGCCAGATTGTGCCACATGGTACTTTC
>JAAZXD010000586.1 GCA_014240355.1 Roseibacillus sp.
CAGCAAGCCCCCCTGCGGTGAGCAACAGGGTGATGAAGAGGAAGTAGAGTTTCATGGAGATCGATGTTTTCCTGGGGGCCGTCGCCCCGCACCCTCGGACCGAAGGGGAGGCATAAGGACTAGACCCCCGGGGAGGGAACATATTAGCAGAAAACTAAGGATCAGATCCCGATTTTACGAATTCTTTACCTCTCGTCCTCTCTCTCCTCAAAATCGATCACCCGTCCTCGCTTTCTGGCTAACCGGAACCTCCCCCCCTTCCGCTCTCTCAGGGGTTGAAAAACCGCATCCGCTCCACTCTGCTTGATCTCAAACACAGTCGCAAGAAGCTCGCCGAGTCGCCCCTTGGGAAACCCACGCTCCGCAAACCAGGCCAGATACTCGGAAGGAAGATCAATGATGGGCACTCCCCGGGGTGGATACTCATCCGGACCGTACTTCCCGAAGGCCATATTGGCCTTCCCGATTTCCTCCATCAGGTTCCGCAGATCGTCACGATCAATATCGGTGAACTCCACCACCACATGAGACCATAGGCATCCGGCAGGTCAAGAAGCCGCGGTCAAAGCTTCAGTTTCAGTTGCGCCTTGCTCTCCAGATCCGTGAAACGAACTCCCACCCCTATCAACCGCACGGCCCGGCCATTACCACGCCCCCATGCCTCGGCCAGCAATTCCCGGTATCTCTCGGCATCCATGACCTGATCAATTCGCCCTCCAAGCTCAACCGGGTCGGGCGCCCGCTCGGCTGTGGTCGTGGTGAAATCAGAGAACTTCAACTTCACCACCAGTGATTTGATCACTCTGTCCGGGTGCTCTGAGAAGACCGTGGCCGCGACCCCTGTGCGCAACTCCTCCATGATTCCAACCAGGGGAGGAAAGTCCCCGATGTCCTCCCGTAGCGTGGTCTCGCTGCTCACGGACTTGCGAACGCGATTGGGTTGAACCGCACGCTGGTCACTGCCGCGACACAGCTCGTAAAGCTCCATCCCCCAGTTCCCGAATCGCTCGGCCAGTTCCAACTTGCTGATTCGCTGCAGATCACCGCAGGTAAGAACCTCGATCGCAGCCAGCTTATCCTCCATTTTACGGCCTACTCCATACAGCCTTTTTACTGGCAGGTGTTCCAGAAACTCCTCGATCTCCCCCGGTTTGATCTCAAACTGCCCGTCTGGCTTGTTCCAGTCGCTCGCGATCTTGGCCAACAGCTTGTTTGGCGCGATCCCGGCAGAGGCGGTAAGACCCGTTTCTTCTTCAATCTGTGATCGAATCCGCGACGCCACCTGGGCCCCCTCTTCTCTGTGGGCCGTGACATCCAGGTAGGCCTCATCCAGAGAGAGAGGTTCCACCAGCTCCGTGAACCGATGGAAAATAGCCCTCACCTTTTTTGACTCGGCAACATAGGCTTCAAACCGGGTGGGCCGGACAATCAGGTCCGGGCAGAGTTGCAGAGCCTTGTAGGTGGGCATGGCCGAACGACATCCGAACCTGCGGGCCTCGTAGTTGGCTGTGGTGAGCACACCCCTCCGCAATCCGCCCACTGCCACCGGTTTTCCCTTCAGGGAGGGTGCATCCCGCACCTCAATGGCCGCGTAAAAGCAGTCCATGTCGACGTGCAGGATCTTCCGCATCAAGCATCAAAATAGCGCAACCCCCCCCAAGCTCAATCCTA
>JAAZXD010000587.1 GCA_014240355.1 Roseibacillus sp.
CTCCTGCCTGATCCGCAGGGCTTCCTCGATGACCTCCAGTTCTTCCTCCGTCAGAACCCAGTCCCCCCCGCCCGCGGTCTGCTCGATCTGTGACGGCTTGCGCACGCCCACGATGGCCGAGGTCACTTCCCGCCGACGCAGCACCCAGGCCAGCGGCAACTGAGCCATGGGACGACCCGCTCCCTCCGCAATCGGGCGAATGGTTTCCACCACTTCCAGGTTGAGGTCCAGTTGCGGCGGCGTGAACTTGGGATCGCGGCTGCGGTGGTCCTTGTCCGAGAGGGCCTGTGCCCGTTCCCGGGTGAAAGCCCCGGTCAGCAGACCCTTCATCATTGGGCTGTAGCACACCACTCCCACTCCCTTTTCTCCACAGTAGGGGAGACGATCCTCCTCAATCTCCCGGTTCAACATGCTGTAGGGAGGTTGCAGGGAGGCAACGGGATGGATCGGCTGCAGACGCTCCATCTGCTCCACGCCGTGATTGGACACCCCGATCTCACGGATCTTGCCCGCCTTCTTCAGTTCGGCAATGGCAGTCCAGGCCTCCTCGATGTCTCCATCGGGATCGGGCCAGTGAATCTGGTAGAGATCGATGCAGTCCACACCCAGGCGGCGCAGGCTGGCCTCACATTCCGCCACCACACTTTCACCCTTCAATCGTCCCAGGACCGTCCCGTCCTCCTGCATGATGCGTCCGCACTTGGTCGCCACGAGGGGACGCTCTGATTCCGGGATCTCCCGCAAGGCCTTCCCCACCAGCACTTCGCTGGCTCCATCCCCATAGATCGCCGCGGTATCGATCCAGTTCACCCCCAGTTCCACCCCCTTCCGAATGCCCACAATCGCCTCGCGCTCATCCTGGTCACCCCACCCGAAGGCCCAGTCGCCCCCTCCGATGGCCCACGTCCCGATCCCGATCGTGGTCAACTCCAGTTCACTGTTGCCCAGACGTCGTTTCTGCATGCTGTGAAAGAACTGTCCCGGGTCCCTGCTGTCAACGATTTCACTTTTCTCCTCCTCCAAATGCCGGACCTCAGATCCTGACAACCTGAAATTCGACCTTGGACTGGTCACAGGGACCAGGCCAAGATCGATCATGCTCACCTTCTTCACCCATCCCGCCTACAATGAGCACAGGATGCACGCGGGCCATCCCGAGCGCCCCGAGCGCACCCAGTCGATCCTCTCTCATCTCAAGGAGACCGGACAACTGACTGAATTCGAGCAACGCAATCCGGAGACAGTGAGCGAAGAGGCCCTCAAGCGTGTCCACGAACCGCTCTACCTCAAGAACCTCGCGGCAAGCGCTCCCGCTTCCGGACTCGTCACAGTCGATCCCGACACCCACCTCTCACCCGGTTCTCTTCCTGCCGCCCGCCTCGCCGCCGGCGCCCTGGAGGAGGCAGTCGCTCTCGTCCTGTCTGGGAAAAACAAACGCGTCTTCTCCTGTGCCCGGCCTCCCGGTCACCACGCCGAACACGACGCCGGGATGGGCTTCTGCTTTTACAACAACGTGGCGGTGGGTGCCGCTGCCGCGCTCGCGCACGAGGACATCGACCGGGTGGCGATCCTCGACTTCGACGTTCATCACGGAAACGGAACCGTGGACATCTTCAAGGATAAGCCCGGGGTTCTCG
>JAAZXD010000588.1 GCA_014240355.1 Roseibacillus sp.
GACGCCGATCGTCGGTCTCTTCGATGATGGCCGATATCCGGATGACTGGGACTTCATGGGACCGGTTTTCTCAATGAATTCCCGTGATATCTTCCCCGATGACAGCCACAGCAACTTTGGCGCGGTCATGGAGGGCTACATCACCCCGCAGGAAAGTGGAAAATACGACTTCTTCCTTCGCAGTGACGATGCTTCAGAACTCTGGATCAGCTCGGACGCGAGCGCGAACAACCTCGAGTTCCAGGCGGAAGAAACAGGATGCTGCAAGGGCTTCCAGGAAGTGGGAGCTGACCAGACGACCTTTGCCCCGATCGCGATGACTGCAGGCAAGAAGTATTTCATCCAGGTTCTCTACAAGGAAGGCGGAGGAGGAGACTTCGCACAGGTTGCCTGGCGCGAAGAAGGTGACGACACGCCCGCTGGCTCGCTGCAACCCATTCCCGGTTCATTCCTGAGTTCAGCCATTCCACAACTGGTTCCCGCAGGAGGCTCCTTCAAAACCATTTCTCCTGGGGATGGTTCGAGCAACGTGGGACCAAAAGCTGGTATTACCATCTCACACAACAATGGTGCTGCCGAGTGGACCGAGGCCAATACGAGCCTGTCCATCAACGGAACCGAGGTTGAAACCACCTTTGCACGATCCGGATCCGAGGCGACGCTGACCTACAGCCCCTCTGCATTAATGGCATCTGGTGCGGAGATCACCGCCACCCTGACCCATCCGGATCCCGTGGGTGATCCTACCACCGAGGAATGGATGTTTACGGTGATTGAATATCGCGGCCCCACCCTGGACAGCGTCGCAGGTTACCCCGGGGTAATCACTGGCAATGCCGTCCATACCGAGGACGGTGATGGACATTCAGGAGAAGCCGGGGACCGTGCCATGGACTTCACCTCCAAGGGAGGAACGGTCATCGTCACGGAATTTGACTTCCTGAATGAACTCTTTGCCAATGATGAGTTGACCGTCCTCTACTGGGGCAAGAAGTATGACACCGCAAGCAGTTCCGCCTTCTGGATCAAGAACGCCTCGTCCAGCAGCGGCAACCGCGGCTTCCAGGCGCACGTTCCATGGGGTAATGGAAACATCTACTTCGATACCCAGGGTTGCTGTAATCCGCCCCAACGGATCAATGGTCCTATCGTCGATTTCGATGATAATCCAGACTTCTGGCAGGACTGGCATCTGTATTCCTTCTCCAAGAAGGGAGACCTGAAAGAGATCCGTATCGATGGTGAATTGTTCCTGGACGGCGTGGATGCAGCCCCGCTGACCGCGGACGTCACCGGGCTGAATATTGGTTCCAATGGAGGTGGTGGTAACAGTGATCATGCCGTGTTCGATGATTTCTCGATCTTCTCCAAGGCCCTCTCAGAAGCCGACCTCAAGAAGGTTGCCGGCGGCAGTTCCCCTGCGGACATTGCCGGTCTTGTGGCACATTGGGGTTTCAACGAGGCTCCAATGGCCGCCGGAGGTGAGATCACTTCTGTTGCTCTCCAGGGTGGCAATGTGACGATTGAATTCACGGGAAGCCTGCACAGCGCCTCAACGGTCAACGGTGATTACACACCCGTGGCCGGTGCGACATCGCCCTATGCGACATCCCCAGAGGGTGCC
>JAAZXD010000589.1 GCA_014240355.1 Roseibacillus sp.
CCTGCTTGGCCCGTATTTGGCGGAGGCGAGTTCAGAGAGAAGGGGGGCGAGGCGATCTCTGGCGCCGCCGGGGAGTTTCTGCAGGGCATCGGAACGCAGGAGAAACTCTTCGTGCGTCTGGTAGAGAGCCGGTTCCCTGAGGGTGAGGACAAGGTAGTGCCGCAGGACGAAAGAAGTTTCGGTAGCGATTTCCGCCAGAGTGAGTTTTGCCAAAAGAGGCCGAAATGCCTCAAGAGCCTCGCTGGAGTCTAGGAACCAGGTATCGGAAGGGGGAACGGGGGCAGAGTGGCGGAAGAGGAAGCGGATCAGAGCCCAGGTTGTCCCCGCGAGGAGGATCCCCAGTAAAAGCCATCCCCACCAGGCTACTGCGATGCCCGGGAGGAGCAGGTCGGGATCGGGTATGTCGTGCAGGCCGGACATGAGGACGGGCAGAAATGGTGAAATGGCAAATGATTTGAATTCAGAAGGCGGCGTCCCTTAAGAGAGAAGTTTGGCCCGGGATTGTGGGGGGGTCAGTGGTTTGAGGAGGCGTGACGCTTCAGGAGGTGATGAAGGGCCGGAAGGTAGTCGGTCGTGGTGGAGAGGCTGGCGTGATCGATGCCAAATCGTTTGAACTGCCGCTGCATACCTTCGCGGTAGCGCCGGGAGAGCTTGCGGTAGGCCATGCGGGCATTTGAGTTGGACGTATTGACAATCGTACGGTGACCGGTCTCGCGGTCCCGGAAGAGGACCTTTCCCACATCAGGAAGATCTTTCTCAAGCGGGTCCGTCAGATGGAGGGCGATGGTCTCGTGCTTGCGACCAAGGGTAGCGAGTGGTTTGCCGAGGTCAGTATCCAGGAAGTCGGAGATCAGGAAGACAAGGGCCCGACGACGAACGGAGCGCACCAGGAAGTTGCAGGCAGCTGGCAGGTTGGTTTGCGCCTGGACGGGGTCGGCGGCGAGCACCTCCCGGACACTGCGGAGAATCTGCTTGGTGCCCTTGGCGGGCGGAAGGAAGAGGAGGGGTTCGTTGGCGAAGAGCAGCAACCCGGTCTTGTCTCCATTTTCCCGCGCGCTGAAACCCAGAATGGCGGTGAGTTCGGCGGCGAGTTCCCGCTTGCTGAGATGGTGGCTGCCGAAGAGGGTTGAACCCGAGACGTCCACCGCGAGAATCAAGGATAGTTCCCGTTCCTCCCGAAAGGTGCGGATGTAGGGTGTGCCCATCCTGGCCGTCACATTCCAGTCAAGGAAGCGGACTTCATCGCCATGCTGGTACTCGCGGAACTCACTGAAATCCAGTCCCTGACCCTTGAAGGAGGAGTGGTATTCCCCGGCAAATGCTTCCCGCACAAGTCGCTTGGCCCGGATCTCGAGATGCCGCACCCGCTTCATGGTTTCTTCAACAGTAGCGGGATCAGGCATGGAGAGAGAAATCGGGTTGTCGGTTTTCAGTCGTCAGGTGGGGAGGCGTGATTCGAGCCTGACAACCAATAACGGAGAACGGCAGGTTCTGTTACTGCACCGGGACCTTGGAGAGGATGCGCTCAATGAGCATGTCGGCATTCATGTCTTCCGCCTCGCCCCCCTTCTCTCTGAACTCGCCTCCGCCAAATACGGGCCAAGCAGA
>JAAZXD010000058.1:0-3737 GCA_014240355.1 Roseibacillus sp.
CTCTCATGAACAAGATTTGTGAGGAATTTGGCAACAACATCCATGAGCACATCGAAGTGTACGGTGCCGACAACGACCAACGCCTGACCGGGCTGCACGAGACCCAGGCGATCGACAAGTTCTCCTACGGCGTGGCTGACCGTGGTGCCTCCGTCCGCGTCCCCCACGCCTTCGTCGGGGACGACTACAAGGGCTATCTGGAAGACCGTCGACCGAACTCACAGGGCGATCCCTACGCCATCGCGAGCCGGATACTCCAGACCATCGCCTCCGTGTCCACCGGGAGCTGAAAAGAAAAACGGATATCCTGACATTCCCAAACGGCCAATCCTCCAGCGGGGTTGGCCGTTTTTCGTGTATCCTGTGCACTTGACAGCGTTTTTGGCCGAATCAAACTCCGCGCGCCATGGCAGCAGCAAAACTCGAATACATCTGGCTGGACGGCTACACCCCGGAGCCCAGCATTCGCAGCAAAACCAAGATCTGGAACTACGACGGGGAAGAGGTTCCAGCCCCCGAGGCACTTCCCGGCTGGTCCTTCGACGGATCCTCCACCGAGCAGGCGGAAGGACATTCGTCCGACTGTCTTCTCAAACCCGTGCGGGTGGTCCCCGATCCCGATCGCCTCGATGCCTACCTCGTCATGTGTGAGGTCCTGGCTGCCGATGGGAGCGTGCATCCCTCCAACACTCGAGGGGGATGGGATGACGACGGGGACATGTGGTTCGGATTCGAGCAGGAATACGTCCTGAGCAGGAACGGCTTCCCCCTCGGCTTTCCGGCCAAGGGTTATCCCGGCCCGCAGGGTCCCTACTACTGCGCGGTCGGTGCCGGCAACGTGGACGGCCGGGATATCGTGGAGGAACACCTGGACCTCTGCCTCGAAGCTGGCCTGGGAATCACCGGCATCAACGCCGAGGTCATGATCGGACAGTGGGAGTACCAACTCATCGGCGAGGGAGCCAAGCGTGCGGCAGATGATGCCTGGCTCGCCCGCTACCTCCTCTATCGCACTGCGGAAAAGTATGGTGTGACCGTCGAACTTCATCCCAAACCGGTGCTCGGTGACTGGAACGGCTCCGGCATGCACACCAACTTCTCCAACACCTTCATCCGCGAGGAAGGCGGCGAGGAGGGCATCCGGGCTCTCCTCGACAAGTTTGCGCCGGTGCATGACGAGCACATCGCGGTTTACGGATCGTGCAACGAACTTCGACTCACCGGACTGCACGAGACGCAGGCCATTGACAAATTCAGCTATGCGGTCTCTGACCGGGGAGCCTCCGTCCGGATTCCGGTGGGCACCGTGCAGGACGGCTGGAAGGGCTACCTCGAAGATCGCCGCCCGGCTTCCAATGCAGACCCCTACCGCGTGGCGCAACGGATCTGCCAGACCGTTAACGGCTGACGGCACCCGGAAGAACTGAAATCAATCTCAGCACTGAGACAGAACCGGGAACCGCCAGGTTCCCGGTTTTTTGGGGCCGATTCGGACCTTTGCGGGATCTGTCCACGATCAGGTCCGTGTCCCGGACCGGCAACCCTCCCCGCCCGGAGCCCGTCCGGCCATACTGAAAACTGGACACTGGATACTCAACCCCACCATCCTCCCTCCCGTGACCAGGCGCTGGATCCTCGTTCTCTATCTCATCCCTGCGGTGCTCCTCGCAGGAGGGTCCCTGCCCTTTCTGTTCAGCGAACTGGACCTGGAGATCGCCCGGCAGCTCTACAATGAGAAAGCCAATCTCTGGACCTACTCCGGCAAACCACCCTGGCTCCAGTTCTACCGCCTTGGCGCTATTCCGGCCCTTGTCGTGGCTGCGGCAGCCCTCTCTGTCCTCGTGCTCGGCATGGGACGACACCGACTTGCCTCCTCCCGGAAACTCTCTGCTTTCCTCGTTCTCTCCCTCCTCGCCGGGCCCGGCCTCGTCGCCAATTTCCTTCTCAAGGAACACTGGGGTCGTCCCCGACCAAATGAAACCGGGGGCCTGGGCGGAGCGGATCCATTCGAACGGCTCCTGGCAATCGATCCCGCTACCGAAGGCCATTCCTTCGTCAGCGTCCCCGCCTCCATGGGGTTCTACTTCTTTGCCGCCGGCCTTGCCCTGCTCGCCTGTCAGCGACGAAAGACAGGCATCCTGGTCATCGTGGCGGCCGGGACCTACGGCACCTGTATCGGGGTGGCATGCCTGGCACAGGGCCTGCACTTCGCCAGCGATATCCTCTGGTCCGCGGCTGTAGTCTGGTTCGCCTCGGCTGCCCTGTTCCATGTCTTCGGGCTGCACCGCAAGGCTCTCTACGAACCAAAGACACCGGTTGGAGAACACATTCCGGCCTGGGCTCCCTTCGGCATCCTGGTGGCCCTTTTCGCCGTGATCGGCACAACCTGCCTGTCTTTTCCCTATGCGAGGGACAACACCACCACCCTGATCAGGGAAGAAGTGAAACGCCTGCCCGACACCATCCATATCACCCTTGACCTCGAAGGCTCCCTTGAACTCGCCGGGGGCGACAACCTCCTTCTCGAAACGGAGTCCCGTGGAATCGGATTCCCCGGGACCCGACTGCAGAACAAGCGTATCTTCGTCGAGGATGGAAGCGAGGTGGCTCACCGCCGCAGCGGTCACTTCACCAAACTCAATGTGCACACCCGTATCACCCTTCCACCCAACCGCGTCTACCGGATCACTCTGGGAAGGCGGGTGACCTCCGCCGTGGTCCTCCCCCCCGGGAAAGAATCACAATCCGGCCACTTCGCTCACGTCTGGCTCACCTCCGGCTTCGAAACAAAACTCCTCAACATCAGAAGCAAAGCTGTGGATGAGGATTTCTTCGGCCGCCGGACCCGTTCTTTCCGGGTCGAGTAGCCGTTCCTCCTTTAAGAACATTTCCTCTCTTTTGGAGTGTTGGAGCCCCGGAATTCTGGCCTATTGATCTCCGCACCAGCCCTTCCCTGTCACCACCCATGCACCAGTTCCACTACCGCAAAGGCATCCTTCACTGTGAGGAGGTGAACCTGCAGGCTCTGGCCGAGGAACACGGCACCCCCCTCTACGTCTATTCCGCCCAGACCTTTCGCGACAACTACCATCGACTCACTCAGGCTCTGGAGGGTCTCGATCACCACATCGCCTACGCCGTCAAAGCAAATTCCAATCTCTCCGTCCTCGGCCTGCTCGCTGAACTCGGCAGCGGATTCGACATTGTCTCCGGAGGTGAACTCTTCCGCGTGATCAAGGCCGGCGGAGATCCAAAACTCTGCTCCTTCGCCGGGGTGGGCAAAACTGCGGAGGAGATCCGCTATGCCCTGGAGCACGAAATCCACTGCTTCAACATCGAGTCGTCGGCCGAACTCGAACTGATCAACAAAGTAGCCGGGGGTGTGAGCGCAACTGCTCCCATTGCGGTGCGCATCAACCCCAACGTGGACGCCGGCACCCACGATTACATCTCCACCGGCAAGGCCGAGAACAAGTTTGGAATCGACTATGCTGCCGCCAGCGAAATCTACCAGCACGCCGCAAACCTCCCTCATATCCAGATCAAGGGCGTGCAAATGCACATTGGATCCCAGCTCACCAGTGTCGCCCCGTTCGTGGAAGCAGTCGAGCGGGTCATCCCTCTCGTGGCCGAGTTGAAGTCCGCCCACGATATTGAGTTCTTCTCCATCGGCGGAGGAATCGGCATCATCTACGATGGCGCCCTCGCCTCCGGTCAGCAGGATTGGTGGGATCAGC
>JAAZXD010000058.1:3747-12221 GCA_014240355.1 Roseibacillus sp.
GCACGATGACCCTCCACTGTCGCCCGTGGCCTACGCCAACGAACTGGCACCCCGCCTTCAATCCCTCGGCCTCAGGATCCTTCTCGAACCCGGTCGTTATATCTCGGGGAATGCCGGTGTCCTTCTCACCACCTGCCTCCATGAGAAGAAGGGCCATGCGAAGACCTTCAAGGTTGTCGATGCCGGGATGAATGATCTCATCCGCCCGGCCCTCTACCAGGGACACCACGAGATTGTTCCCCTCCGGGAAGACGACACCAACACCCGCGTCACCGCCTACGTGGTGGGCCCCATCTGCGAAAGTGGCGATTTCTTCTGCCAGGATCGTGAACTCACCGACTTCAAGGCCAACGACATCATCGCCCTCATGAGTGCGGGAGCCTACAGCTTCACCATGGCCTCCAACTACAATTCCCGCCCCATGCCTGCCGAGATCCTTGTCGAGGGCGCACAGGCCAGGATTGCACGCCACCGTCAATCCTGGGACGACCTCATCGCCCCTGAGCCGTAGTGTGACCTGCCCCGCTCCCGGAAGTTAGGATTCCACCTCCACCTTCCCGCAGGTTCCACACCCGCGGGCCAGTTGTTCTTCCCAGGCTTTCGATGTCGGCGTGATGGCCAATCCACCGAGTCCTGTGCAGCAGATCTCGCGCGGCATGAGATCGCCCACCTGTTTCATGGCGTCTACGACCTCGTCAAAGGGGACAAGGTGCTGATAGTCCGCCAGTGCCATGTTGGCAGAGGAAAGCGCATTGGAAGCTGCGGTCACATTGCGACCGAGACAGGGAGCTTCCACCCGGTTGGCGAGCGTATCACAGGTCATCCCCAGGGAGTTCTGCAGGGCCATGGACGCGGCCCCCATCTGTTGTTCGAAGCTCCCTTCCATCAAGAGGACGATTCCTGCCGCTGCCATGGCCGCGCCCGATCCGCACTCCGCCATGCAACCCGCCTCTTCCGCCGCAAAAGTCGAGTGGGCTGCAATGAACACCCCGATCATGCCCGCCGCCAGCATCGCCTCGATCCGTTCCTCGCGGCTCTTGCCCAGGGCATCGGCCACCCCGAGAACAGCCCCCGGAAGGGCACCACAACTTCCCGCCGTCGGAGCTGCCACGATGACCCCCATGGAGCTCTTCACTTCCATCAGGGAAGAGACATACATGATCATCCGGTTAAGCACATCACCCGGCACCAGCTCCCCCCCCTTCATCCTTTCGGCAAAACGCGGTGACTGCGCCGGAAGAATCCGGTCAGCGAAACTGGTTCCCTGCAACCCGGTCTGGATCGAACCCTCCATCGTCTCAACCAGCCTGCCCATACGCTCCCTGACCTCCTCCACCGAAATACCACCGCGCTCACCTTCGTAAATCGCGCCCAGGTCGCCCAGACCGGTCTCACCGCCCCTGCATTCCCGGTAGGATTCCATCTCCGCGCAGCGCAACCAGGGAACGGAGAGATCCCGGCGGGACAGCACCGGGAGGACCGGATGGAGCACGCGCACCACCGAGACCGCCGGATTGCCCCTGAGTTCCGCCAGCAGTTCCTCGTCGAGCGCACTACGGCTCCTGATCTCAATCAACATCTCCTTGCCCCCCGGTCGGACCTGAACCTCTTCGAAGGAAAAGCTGCTCGAGAGCCAACCAACCAGTCCATCAGCCGCTCCGGCATCGGAAAGAAAAACGAGCGTCTCGTAGTAATCGCCCTCTATTTCAACCCCGGCACCCTCGATTTTCTGCACGACGATCATGCCACCCCCGGTCGAGATCGCCTGCATGGTCCGCTCCTCATCCCGGTTGCGAAGGGTCAGTTTGTAGGTATTGGGGTGCTCCGCCCCATAGCTCACGTACCGGATCTCCACCTTGATTCCTGCCTCCTCGATCTCCTCGCGGAAATCCGGGAGACGCTCGTCATCCGTTTGCCATCCCATCAAACCACCAAAGAGCCCCAGGTCCGATCCCTGCGACTCATGCGTGGTGACCAGTGCGCCGTTGGGATCATACTCCACCATCACCTCCTTCACATCACCTCCCATCAGATCACGCGCCAGTCGCCCGATTCGCAACGAGGCCGCGCTGTGCGAACTCGAAGGACCCCGCATCACGGGACCGAGCACATCGTTGAAGATACTGGGGGGAGTCACTGCCTCACTGTATGGCGAAAGAGCAGAGAGATCAAGCGGTCCGTAACCTGGACCAGTCCATCCAGTATTCAGTGGACAGTGGACATGCGGCGCGCAATCTGAACTGCCTTCACGATCCACCCTTTCATTCCGGAACAAAGCCTCACCCCCGCTCCTCATAAAACCGTTACTCCAATATCATTTCCTCGTTTTCATTCTCGCCCTCACCGCGGTGCTGGGACGCATCATCTCGATCGAGGCACCCTCCCTCGTTTTCTGGCGCGTCTTCATTGCGGGACTTGCCATGGCACTCTGGCTGGCGGCTATCAATCCTGCCCTCCTTCGTCTCCCCCGCCGCCGGTTGCTGGCCGTCCTCGGACTTGGATTACTCCAAGGGGCTCATTGGGTCTGCTTTTTCTGGTCGATCTCCCTCTCCAACGTGTCCGTGGCCCTTGCTGCCTTTGCCACCATCGCCCTCTTCACGGCCATCACCGAACCCCTCATCGAACGAAGACCCATCCACCCGGGCGAGTTGCTCTGCGGGGGAATCGTCATTGCAGGAATTCTGTTTATCGCTGGAAACCTTGGCAACGACCACCGCCTCGGCCTCCTGGTGGGCCTGATGGGAGCCCTGCTTCACTCCATCTTTCCCGTCCTCAACCGGCAACTGGTGGCCCGGGGAACCCCTTCCCGCAGCATGCTCCTCTACGAGATGGCCGGGGCATGCCTCATGGCAGCCCTCGTTCTCCCCCTCATCTCTCCTCATCACTTCCAGATCCCGACCGGGCGCGACTGGTTGCCGCTTCTCACCCTCGCCCTGCTCTGCACCACCGTGGCTCACACCTGGAACATTCACCTCCTTCGCCGGTTGACCGCCTACACGGCCAATCTCACCATGAACTTCGAGCCCGTCTGGGGCATTCTCCTCGGGGCCATCCTCTTCCACGAGTACGAGCAACTGCATCCTGCCTTCTACCTCGGCACTGTCCTCATCATCATCGCCAACTTCCTCGATCCATGGCTCAAAGCACGGCACAGATCTTCTCCGGCAGCAACTGACCCTGCCGAAAACCGGAATTGACCCCCCCTACATGCGGAAGAGACCCCCACGTTTCCCGGCCAGCAAAACCGCCCCCACGATCGAAATCCCCAGAAAGATCATGGCCCACACCCCGAGAGCGGAGGCCAGTTCATACCCGTTCCCCAACGTGTTGAGCAGCGTGTAAATAGCCTTCGTTATCGGGAAGTGCTCGGCCTGCTGGGCCAGGATCAGGCTGTCACTCACCTCCAGCATGGCGAAGGCGAAGGCCAGAATGCCGCCAGCCAGTAGATTGGCGGAGAGGAGGGGCAGTGCAATCCGCCGCATCATGCGCATCGGAGTGGCCCCGAGGCTGAGCGCCGCCTCCTCCAGGGTGACATTACTCTGCTGCAACCCGGCCACCGCTGCCCGCACGACATAGGGGAGCCGGCGCACCGCGTAGGCAAGCACAAGCAGGATGACGGGATTCCCGTTGGCTCCGACCAGAAAGGAGAAGGCCCGGCCTTCTTGTGCCAGAGCGAGATATCCAAAGGCCAGGACCAGTCCGGGCACCGCCAGGGGCAGCATCACGAGTGCGTCGAGAAGGGCCCGACCACGAATGGTGCTTCTTACAATCACCCAGGCAATAGCAAGTCCCAGCAGGAGGTCCACCAGCATCGCCCCCGAGGCATAAAGGAGACTGTTCTGGATGGAAGGCACCACCAGAGGATGTCCCAGAGCCTCGTCATAGTGCGCCCCGGTGAGCTGCTCCGGAAGGATCGTACCGTACCAGTCGGTGGCCACCGAGAGCAGGATCACGCCCAGGTGCGGCAGGGAGGCGAAAAGAAAGATCCCCAGGAAGAGAGCGGTGAGCAACCAGCCTTTCCCGCCCCGCAGCACCTTTTCCGCCTGCCGCCCCTTGGGGCGCGGGGCAGTCCCCAGCCTCGAACGCCCGAGGAAGGCCTTGGAGAGCAGAAATACTGCCGAGGAAATGACCAGCATGACCGCCACCAGGGCGTAGGGAAACGGATTACTCTCCAGATCCTTGAGCCCGTCGTAAATCTGCACCGGGGCCACCCGCGAGTAGTCGAAGACCAATGGCACACCCAGTTCAGTGAAGGACCAGATAAAGACGATCGCACCTCCCGCAAAGATTCCGGGCATGGTGAGGGGCATGGTGATACGCCTTAGTCGCCTCCATGGCGAGCAGCCGAGATTTTGTGCGGCCTCTTCCATGGCAGGGTCAAGATGCGCGAGCGACGCCGCGATATTCATGTAGAGGATTGGATAAAGGTGCAGGGCATTCATGATCACGATACCCCAGAAGCGTCCCTCCCCCAGCCAGTCGATGGGCGCGGCCGGATCCATCATCCCGATTTTCTCAAGGAAGGCGTTAAGCGCCCCCTTCACCCCGAGCATCTGTTTGACTCCCACGGCCCCCACGAAGGGAGGCAGGACAAGCGGGACGAGGATGAGAGCCGAGAGCGGGCCCTTCAGCGGAAAGCGGTAGCGGTGTGTGAACAGGGCGAGCGGAAAGGCGATCAGCAGGGCCGCAATGGTGCTGATCACCCCGAGGAGCAGCGCATTCCAGAGCCCCTCAAGATAGACCGGGTTGGCAAAAACCTGGACCACGTAAGCACTCGTGAAACCGCCTTCCTTGTCCACGAAGGCCTCGCCGATCACCATCACGACCGGAAAGAGGAAGAAGACCCCGAAGAAGAGGGCCACCGCCGTTGTAAGAATAATGGCCTTTCTCGCTCTCATTTCCCTTCCTCTGCCAGGCGCTGCGCCTCCCGGTAATTTGCCCGGAAGACACTGCCGAGTTCGTTCATGAGCCTGACCGCATCAACCTTGCTCTTTTTCAGGGTCAATTTGATCGGACCCCCGGCCTGCTCGTAGGACACCGCCCTGACATCATGAAACCGGGCCGTCGCCTGGGGCGGGAAGCCTGCCTCGATCAGGGCATCCCAGGCCGCTTTCATCTCGTCATGGGGATCGATGCACATCACCCGGATAATGGTCCTGAGCGGAGAGAACAGGTGACCGGTCAGTTTTCGGTCGTAAGTGAACTTCCGGGCCTGCTCAAAGGGCAGGGCCTCCCCGTCGATCATGGCGGCCAGGGTTTCGCCCTCATAGAGATCAGGACGGATGGGAAGACGACGCAGGGCCCGGTATCTGGGCCCGGGGCTGCTCCCCGGGGCAGCCGCCCAGAGCATCTGACCCTCCCTCGAAAGGACGAATTCCACGAAACCCTGCGCCAGCTCGGGATGGGGAGCCCCCCTCAGGACCGCCACCGGGTCCACGCTGATGGAGCTGCCACCCGAGGGCATGATGTATTGCAGGCGGGACGATCCATCTTCCTTCTTCAGCGTCTCGCTGGTGGTTCGGCCGTAGAAATCGATACACATCCCGGCCACCGCATTCCCCTGCGCCACGTCGCGCGGGATCTTGGCTGAACTGTCGGTGAAATAGCGTGCGTTGGCGCCGATGCGCTGGATGAGGTGCATGCTGGCCTCCCAACCGCGTGCAACCACGGCAGCGCGCTCCTCCCCGGAGCTGCCCTGGGCCAGTTCGTTCTGGATCTTCTGCTGGACCAGCATTTCAAACGACTTGGTCACCGAGGAACTCTTGGTGGTATCGGCCAGTGCGATCCCGCGCACATAACCGGGATCCCCCAGGTCATCCCAGCTGGTGGGAGGGGAAAGACCACGCTCCACAAGCAGATCGGTATTGTAACAGATCCCGAAGCTGGACAGCACCGATCCGATCCAAGCGTGATCAGGATCGTAGAAAGTCTCTCCACCCAGAGTGGCGGGAATACCATTTTCCTCGAACAGTCCGGGATGGGTATCGAAGATCCGTAGTTTCTCAAAACGGTCCAGCTTGGCCTGAATGGCAAAGTCGTAGGCGCCCCCTCCGAAGAAAACATCGATATTGCACCCGGTTACTCCCCGGTCCCGGGCTGCTTCGAAGCCGTTCCCGATTACGCGCACGCATTCCGACGTTCCGCCCGGGACGAGGAAGTTCACATAGACACTCTCTCCCGTTTTTTTCTGCCAGTAGTCGGCAAAAGCCTCACCGAATTCGCGGCGCAGCGTCTCGGTGTGCGGAGTGATGACGTCGAGCCGCAGGTCCGCCTGGTCAGATCCCTCCCTTCCACTGTCGCGCAACACCAGCGGCGCGGCAACCACCACCGTGAGGAGCGCGAGGATGAGGAGGATCTTCTTCCAACTGTTCATGCCTTCTCAAACGGAACCCGGGATCGTCACTCCCGCAGGACCACCACATTCTCCGGATGCACCTCCAGCGTCACCCCCACTCCCTTGGCCAGGACCAACCGGGGATTCATCTCGGAGACCTGGATCTCCACCCCGGCATGCATCCTGACCCGGTATTGAATGATATCCCCGAGGTAGGTGGTCTCCATGATCTCCCCCAGGGAACCATCCTCCGTTTCAGCAATTCTGATCGCCTCCGGCCGCACCGAAACGAAGACCTTGTCTCCCTCTCCCGGCCTCCAGTCTTCTGCCGCAGGGCGGCCCGCATACTCCCCTGCCTCGGTTTCGACCACGACCGATCCTCCTTCCCCCTGCCCCTTCACCGTTGCGTCCAGGAGATTGGTCTCCCCGATAAAGGAGGCCACACAGGAGGTGGCCGGATTACGGTAAACATCCTCCGGGCATCCGATCTGTTGAACCCGGCCCCGATCCATCACCGCCAGGCGATCAGCCATGGAAAGCGCCTCGGCCTGGTCGTGGGTGACGTAAACCCCGGTAAGTCCGTTCTCCTTTACAATACGGCGGATCTCCGAACGCATTTCCAGTCGCAATTGTGCGTCGAGATTAGAGAGCGGCTCGTCCAGCAGAAGGCACTTGGGCTTCACCACCAGGGCGCGGGCCAGCGAGACCCGCTGCTGCTGGCCACCGGACATCTGATCGATCCCGCGTTCCTGGAATCCCGGCATCCGCACCATCTCAAGCGCCTCGCCCACACGATCGGCAATCTCGTCGCGGGGGACCTTCCGTTCCTCCAGCCCGAAGGCGATGTTCTGTCCCACCGTCATATGAGGCCAGAGAGCGTAGCTCTGAAACACCATCGCAGCCTCCCGCTTGTGGGTGGGAAGGTCGGTGACGTCCTCCCCCTCAAAGAGGACACGCCCCGAGGAGGGTTGCTCCAGGCCCGCGATGCAGCGGAGCAGGGTTGTCTTTCCACAACCGCTCCCCCCGAGGAGAAAGAACAACTCGCCGGGCTCAATCCCGATGCTGACCTCATTCAAGGCCCGAATTTCGCCAAAGTCTTTTGAGATCGAATCTGCGCGAATGGCCTCCATGGATAGACAGGGACACTAGTTAGTCCGTTGCCCGGGGTCATTGGCAAGACCAATCCCATCGCACCTTTCCATCTGACAAGAAAGACGGCGACGCCCCCACCACCTTGAAACAATCAGAACTGACGCCTCAGTTTGCGCTCAGCTCGAAATTGTCGAGGGACAACCCACTGAAGGCGTCCGCACTGCCATCACTGACAAACTGGAACTCAACCAGAACCGACTCGCCCAGAGCCGCCGCCGGGACCGGAACGGAAGCTGGATTCCAACCGGTGTCCAGGGCCGTCATGTCGATGGAAATATCCGCGCCAAGTTGAGTCTGGTCGCTGGCGCGCAGGAAGCGGATGGTGGCTGTATCGGAAAATCCGTCAGCGTCCCGATACTGATCGAACTTGAGAACGGCCGCATCCAGTCCACTCAAGTCGATCGACGGTGAACGGAGAGATATATCGGAGTCCGGGCCATAGTCTCCCTGGTTGGTGCTCCAGGCCGTGGCAGAGTCATCGGCGCCGGTGAGCGGGCCGCTTGTTCCGTTCGGGGCGCCCAGTTCCCACTGGGTGTTGTTGTTGTCGTCGTTGACACGAGCCGTCCAATCACCTGCTCCTGATTCGAGGTCGTCATAGAAGAGCGGCGGAGCATCCTTCTCACGGATCGCCAAATAGCCCGTTCCCGGAAAGGGGAACGCAATGTCCAGGACGTTGTCGCCGGAAGGATCAGAGGGGATGTCCTGCGCACCGTCCAGCCTGGTCCAGGTTTCGACCGGCGAGGAGAGATCGGGATTGGCGAGAACGTCGTATACCTTCCCCGATTGACCGTTCCAACCGAGGCGGAGCATGCCTGAATCTACGGGGGAACGGTCGACGCTTAAGAAGACCTTTTCCACCGTCGTGGTACCGAAATACTCGATCTCGTTAATTTGGTGATTGCCGCCAGAAGCCTGGGTGTCCACCTGGTACTTGATGAACTTGTAAGGCTTGGCGCGCCGTGGATTGATGAAGTGCAGGACTTGCAAG
>JAAZXD010000590.1 GCA_014240355.1 Roseibacillus sp.
CGGCTTCGACACTATGCACCGGTCACTCTTGAATACCTCAAGGGCCGCGACGAATCCTCAGCCCTGCTGGCAGGAAGTGAAGGGAGCTATCGCATCGCCCTGGACGAACGGGGACGCCAGCTGGACACTGTGTCCTTCAGTGAAAGGATCACGCAGCTGGAAAACCGGACAGAACTCAAGAAGATCACTTTTCTGATCGGGGGAGCAGACGGTCATCCACCGGAACTGCGTGAGCGCTGCGACGAGATCTGGTCGCTTTCGAGGATGACGATGCAGCATGAACTCGCACTCGTGGTCCTGCTGGAACAGCTCTACCGCGTGTTCACCATCAAGCGTGGGGAACCCTATCACCGGGCATGATCGGCCCTATGGGCCTGCCGGGGGAGCTCATGGGGAAATGCCCCCCACGCCCATGGCGGAAGCGTTGACCCTCCCGCAAACCGCCGGTATCTGCCCGCCCCCGAGATTATCGCCCAGGGAAAGCGGTGCTAGCGATTGAGCATATGCCCAAGCATACCCTGCCCCTCGCCGGGTTGGGGCGTGTTCCACGGCATGGCGCTCACATCGCTTCCCGGGGGGCCCGCGGGTCTGGGCCCATCATCGACGGCGCAACTGCAGAGAAGGCAGCCCGCGGGAAGCAGGAGCAGAAGGAGGAGGCTCTTTCTCATGCGGAAAAAGTAGCAGATCGCCACCTGCTGGCAAGCGTGGGAATCAGTTGGCAGTCACCGGCCGCCAGTGGTCGACAATCGCGGATTTATGACGGCACGTTTGCCGACTCCATCCCTGCTCGGTCCCGATCACGAAAAAGACCGGTGGAATCACACTCCACCGGTCTGAAAGGCACTGAGTTGGGCGCTCCTGGCGGGTTACGGTCCAGCGGAGGAATCCGCGAGAGTCACCTGGTCGCCGGGCTGGATGCGCACACCGGGATTGACGTCGCGCGCATTCAGGTCACAGACGGTCTGGCTGGCTTCCACCGAGTTCGGCGTAAGTCGTCCCAGCAGCCGGCCGTTGCGAGTGACCAGCAACTTGGACTGAGCCGTCACATTCGAGTTGTTGGTCCCGAGGTTGACGATCACGAAGCCCCAGGTCGAATTGACCGAGGTGATGGCGCCAACCTTGGCGTTGCGGGCGATCTTGGTCCGGATCTTGGACAGACGATCGCTCTCCCGGGCATTGGACGCACGCTTGTCGGCAACATCCTTGGTGAGCTTGGCGATGTGCGCATTGAGAAGATCAAGATCGTCACCCTTCTTCTTTCGCAGTTCCTGGAGGCGCTTGATCTCCGATGGAATCTGGGGCCAGGCGATATCAACCCCCTCGAGCGCCTTGTCGATCTTGGCCTTGATCTCAGCCAGTTGCCCCAGCCGGGCGTCGGCTTCGTCAATCTTGACCTGTTCAGCTTCCTTGGACTTGTTGTAGGAAACTTCCCGGCTCCTCATGTTCTCCATCTCGGCGATGAGCTCGGCGTTGAGAGTCTGGGCTGTATCCAGTTCCTGCTTGGTGTCCTTAAGAATCCCTTCCTGCTTGTTAATGGAAGTTTCAGTCGCCCTTTTTTCTGTACGAGTGCTCTCAAAAAGATCGATCTCAGCTTGGACCTTAT
>JAAZXD010000591.1 GCA_014240355.1 Roseibacillus sp.
GAGGATACTGGCGGAAACCCCAACCGTCCCCCAACTGCGCTCTCCATCGGTGTGCACGATCTGAACCCGGGTCTTGGCTGCGGTGGCGGCGTGTCCATCCACAATCCGCACCTTGTAATCGATGAGGGAGACCCCCTCGATGGCAGGGAAGTGCGGCATGAGCGCCTGGCGCAGGGCCTTGTCCAGGGCATTGACCACCCCATGGCCTTCCGCCGCGGTGTGCTCCGGCACGCCCCCCACTTCCATCTTCACGGCGGCCTCGCAAACCGGGTTGTGTCCATCCCGGTACTGGCGGAAACTGCAGTGATACTCGCGCAGGGCCCAGCGTTTCTCGTGCTTCCCGATCTCGCGACGGATGAGCAGCTCCAGTGAACCACCCGCCGCCTCGTAGGAATATCCCTCCTTCTCCTGCTCCTTGACCTTGACCAGCACCGCCTTCGCTTCCGCACTGCCCTTTTCCAGCGGCAGACCGATCTCCTGGGCCTTCATCAGGATGTTCGATTGCCCGGAGAGCTCACTGACCAGGATGATCTGGGCGTTTCCCACCTCCTCGGGGCGGATGTGCTCATAACTGTGCGCCACCTTCTGCACCGCATTCACGTGCATCCCCCCCTTGTGGGAAAAAGCGGTGCGTCCCACGAAGGGTGCGCGGTGATAGGGAGAATTGTTGGAGACCTCGTCTACAAAGCAGGAGAGCTCCTTCAACTTGGTCAGATCGTCCACCACTTCAATCCCGCGCTTGAGCTGCAGGATCGGAATGAGGGAGGTCATGTTGCAGTTCCCGGTGCGCTCGCCATAGCCGTTGATTGTTCCCTGCACCTGCACGGCCCCGACACCCACTGCTGAGATGGCATTGGCGATGCCCACTCCGGAATCGTCGTGGGTGTGAATACCAAAGGGCACACCCGGCACCCGATCCTTCACCACCGTGCAAATCGCCTCGACCTCGTCGGGCATGGTCCCGCCATTGGTATCGCACAGCACAAGGCATTCCGCTCCTCCCTCAGCGGCGGCCTCCAGGGTCTGCAGGGCGTGCTCACTGTCGTCCTTGTAGCCGTCGAAGAAATGCTCGGCGTCATAGATCACTTCCCTGTTCGCTTCCTTCAGGTAGCGAACGGTGTCGCGGATCATGTCAAAATTCTCCTCGGGAGTCGTCTTGATCACCTCCGTCACGTGGAGCTTCCAGCTCTTCCCGAAAATCGTGATCACCGGTGTGGCGGCATCGATAAGGAGCTTCACCTGGGGATCATCCTCCACCGCCCGGTCATGGCGGCGGGTAGAGCCGAAGGCCGCGATGCGGGCGTGCTTCCACTCCTCCCCGGCCGCCGCCCTGAAGAATTCCACATCCTTCGGATTCGAACCCGGCCATCCCCCTTCAATGTAGTCCACCCCGAACTCATCGAGACGATGCGCAATGCGCAACTTGTCCAGACCGGACAACTGGAATCCCTCCCCCTGCGTCCCGTCACGCAAGGTCGTGTCGTAGAGGGAGACCTGTTTTCCTGCTGCATTCATGCCCTTTCACCCGCGCTCGCGAGCGCGCGCACCTTGCCCCGGTGTCCCGCCAAACTCAATA
>JAAZXD010000592.1 GCA_014240355.1 Roseibacillus sp.
CAGGGTTGAGGCTGAGCAACTGGCACCGGACCAGATCGAGGTTCAGCAGGTCCGGGTAGGGGCGAAGAGCGATGCGGCCGGAACAACCCTCAGGGATCTGAAGGTGCCCGAGCGCACACGGGTAGTTGCGATCACGCGGGAGGGTGAGAGTATCGTGCCTGATGCGGAGTCAGTCCTCAAGGCAGGTGACGTGGCCACTATCTTTGGGGAGCCGCGGCGTCTGCGGAATCTGGCGGAGAGCCTGCAGCAGGGCGGCAAGCGCGCCGAGACGATGCGGGTGGTGATCTTCGGAGGCGGGGAATACGGGTTTGCCCTGGCACAGAGGCTGGAGAGCTGGGAGTCCTGCCGGGTCCGGATCTTCGAGAAGGATGAGAAGATCTGCCAGGAACTGACCGAGCGGCTCAGCGATACCACCGTGATCAATGCTGATGCCACGGTGGTGGCGGAGCTGGAGGAGGAACAGGTGGGGCAGGCTGATTTCTTCGTAGCCACCAGTTCGAGTGATGAGGACAATGTGATGACGTGCCTGCAGGCTAATGATATAGGGGTCAAGAATTGCCTGACCATCATTCACCGGGCGGATTATGCGCGCGCGATTGGATCGAGTGGCCGACAGTTTGGAGTAGTGGCCGCGGTCAGCCCGCGGGAGGCGACCAGACGCTACATTGAACGTTATCTGACCGGTGAGAAATACTATGTAGCCAAGAAGTTCACGGCCGGTCAGGTGATTGGGACCAATGTGGGAAGGAAGGCCAAGGCGGTGGGAATGAAGGTTAGTGAAATTGACTGGCCTGCCGGGTCAGTCCTGGTGGGATTGCTGCGGGGGTTGAAAGCTATTGTGCCAGGTCCCGATGATGTGGTGGAAGCGGGCGACCACATTTACGCCATGGTTTCCCCGAAGGTGCTCAAGAAACTGCTCAAACTGCTGCATTGAACCGGGCGGTTCCGGAGTGATGGAGAACATTCGATCGAGGAGTGAAAAATACCGGGCAGTCCCGGCCGTGAGGATATTCGTGCATTCGTATCCAGGCGGGGGAAGCCAGCAGGATGGGCCTGCGCTCTCGTCCGGATTCTGCCCTGCGGCGGGAGTCTTGTCCCGGGTGAACACCTCGTCGCACAGCGGGGGAATGATCAGCAAGAAGAGAGTATGAACTTCCGCTTGATGGCCAAGGTGTTCGGCTGGTTGTTTGCGCTGGAAAGCGTGGCAATGGTGGCCTGCGGCGTCTTTGCCTATTATGACCCTGTCGATCCGCATGGCGCAGGAGTCATGCCACTGATGATTGCGGGGGGGATCACCTTTGTGGCAGGCATCATTCTCATGGTTTCCGGAAGGAGCACCCTCGACCGGATTCCCCGGCGGGAGGGCGTGCTGATTGTGGGGCTGGGCTGGGTGCTCAGTGCATGTTTTGGTGCGATTCCCTTTCTGCTGGGAGAGCCTCGTCTTGCTCCCACGGCCGCTCTCTTTGAGTCAGTTTCCGGCTTCACGACCACGGGGTCGACCGTGATCGCTGATCTCAGTGAGTGGCCTCGGGGTATTCTTCTCTGGCGCGCAGTAATGCAATGGCTGGGAGGGTTG
>JAAZXD010000593.1:0-1335 GCA_014240355.1 Roseibacillus sp.
GCCATCTCCGTTGGCGTCGCCCCAACCCGCCGCCATTCCTCCCGCCATATCTTCCACCCCTGCCTCGGCTGCGATGTCGCGGAAGGTGCCACCCTCGTTGCGGTAAAGGTTGTTTCTCCCGAAGTCATTGACCACGTAGAGATCACTGTCCCCATCGCGATCATAGTCCTCCCAGGCCGCGGCGAAGGACCAGCGGGTGTTGTTTTGATCGAGCCCGGTCCGGGCAGTCACGTCGGAGAAACGAAACTGTCCATGATTGGCGAGGAGGAGGTTGCGTCCGCCGTTGTTGGCGTCGTGGTAGGGGATGGGAGCGCTGGCCTCGAAGCCCCGGCCTCCCCCGCCATCACGGTGCTGGCCGTAACCGGTCACGTAGACGTCGAGGTCACCGTCATTGTCGTAGTCGGCAGCCGCCATGGAGTAGGGACCGGGCGAGCCCGGGTGGCCCCCGCGCAGGGTGAACACCCCCGTGCCGTCATTTTCCAGGAAGAGAACCAGGGCAACGGTGCCCACGACCAGGTCCTGGTCACCATCGTTGTCCAGATCGATGATCAGTGCACTGCGGGTGTCTTCCAGGAAGTCGACCTGCGCTTCTGCGGAGCGGTCGCGGACGGTGCCGTCGGCCTGCTGAACATAGAGGCGATTGGGCAGGCCGCCACCGTCGCAGGCATAGAGGTCGTCGCGGCCATCCCCGTTGATGTCGCCGACCGCCACTCCATGGTGGCCGGTGAGCGCCATGTCATCAACCCTCGTCAGGTGCTGAGACCAGGCCCCGATCCCGGACATCATCTGTTGCGCGAAAGAGGGAGTTTGGCGAAAGGCGCTCCGGGTGGCATCCGCGAAGAGAGGATTCGGCGCGTGCACCTCGCGGAACCCGGTCACGGTGAGGTTGGTCAGCCTTGGTTCTGCCTCCCCAGTCCAGGAACAACGCCAGGAGGCATCGATCTGGGACGCACTCTCCAGGGCCACCACTTCGACCAGGACTTCGGTGGTGAAGTTCTCTCCGGTAGCATCGGTTTCAATCCCCACCGGTTTGAAGCGGAGCGCCGACTGATCTCCACTGCTGATGCGCTTACGCAGTCGGGAGAGTTCGGAGAAGAGGCCCTCTGCCGTTGCTTGGAAGTTGGTGCCCCTGATGATGCGGATTCCACCGGGCAGTGTGATCTCTTCAAGATCGGCGGGGATCAGGGAGGGGCACGAGAAGTCAGTCGCGAGCAGGGTCGCGAGGGCGCCTTCGGTCGTGCTGTCAGCCAGTTTGCCCAATTGTCGCATTGCAAGGCTGGCGCGGGTCTCGGAGTGCCATCCGGCTGCCTCGGCACTCAAATTGGCCGCTTCCCG
>JAAZXD010000593.1:1345-1553 GCA_014240355.1 Roseibacillus sp.
GCCCTGAATCCCGGCATGCGGACAGCAAGAGGGGCAGGGCGAGGGCAGTGGCGGCAAAGCGGTTCATCCCGGAGGAAGGGCAAAAATCGGAACGTGGAGGCAGTTATGGCGGGATGCAGGGATCTTTTGCACGAAGAAAATGCTTTACCCTGGGTCTTTAAACTGGTTTTTTTTCAGAGGAAGCACCCGTTACTTTTATGAGAATTCA
>JAAZXD010000594.1 GCA_014240355.1 Roseibacillus sp.
AAAAGCACGCCCCGCTTCGCCAACTTGTCGAGATTCGGGGTGAGCGCGCTGGGTCTGGTTCCGAGGCATCCGAGCCAGTCATTCATGTCATCGACGGCGAGGAAGAGGACGTTTGGTTTCCGAGCCTGATTGGCCGGAGCAAGACAGGAAAGCAGGAGGACGATGACGAAGGGGAAAACGGTTCTCATGATCTGGGGAGAGGACGGGTGGCGTAAGCGAAGGGTGGGGGATGGGAGGATTGGATGCTCGCTGCGGAGTTATGGATCAGTCGTTTGCTGACAGGAGTCCCACCATGGCATCACCCATGCCTTTTCCGATCAGATAGAAGGTTTCCCAGTTGCGATTCCAGTGATACCCCTGCTTGGAAGGGGACTCCTCAAGCGAACGCTGGAAGTTGCGCGTCTCCACGCCCGCAACATTTCCCTTGAAAGCCGGGTAATTCCTGGCGTTTGAAAGGGTGAGCTGGGCTTCCATCAGTTTCTCGACCTTGGCCTTGTAGCGCGGAGGATTATCCCAGCCTCCCATGCCGGTATTGGCGATGGCAAAGGGGAGCCTGGCGATGCCGAGATCCCTGCGGATGTCCTTCACGAAGTTGACCATGTTCTTTTCATAGACATCGACCGCCTGCTGGTTGATCCGGTCATTCCAACCCTGGTGCCAGCCGAATCCAACGAGCTCGAAACCCTTGCCGCCGTGGGAGGGAAAGTATTTCTTCAGGTTGCCGGTGATCTCCTTCGTGAGGCGGAGCACTTCGGCATACTGGAAACCGGTGTCGCCGTCCTGGCGGGGTTTGGGGTAATCAGCCGAACTGGGCGAAAGAAAGTTCTTCTGCAGTGAGCGACCGCCCCACGCACATTTGATCAGGAGGACTGGATCCTCGTAATAGTCTCCCACGGCAAAGCCGAATCCGTATTCCGGTCCGATGTGCCCTTCGCTCGCTCCATAACCGGTGGTGAGCCAACCCTGTTTCTCCTTGTCCGCATAGCTGAGGTTCACAATCCAGACGTCGTTGCGAATGACGTGTTGACCCTTCCCGTCGACCAGGTGCCCGTAGTCCTTGGCCTTGCCTTTGACGCAGGTCTCCATTGTGCCCGGGTTGCCAGTCAGCTGGCCGAAGCCCACCATGTTGGACTGGCCCGCCAGGATGAAGATCTTCAGTTTTCCGTTGGCTGGTTCAGGTTGCGGTGCGGCGTGCGTTATCACCGGCAAAGCGAGGACCGAGAGGAGGAGCCAGTAATGTATCATCATCTTCACGAGATCGTAATTGTGGTCAGTTGGTTGTAAACTTCTAGGTAATAGCTCCGGGGGCGAACAGGCATTAGGTCGACCATGGAATCGCAGGGGTCCATCCCCGAGACATGCACCAGGCAGGACGGGGGATCTCAGTGGCAACGATGGACTGGTTGTGCCGATCTCCTTCCGAGGGGTGGAACACGTAATTAATTCTCGCTCGCAGGGCCAGGTTTGGGACAGTGGGGCATGCGGCTCTTCATTCTTTTATTTGCCCTCTTCTCCCTGGGTTCCGTCCCGGTTGGGG
>JAAZXD010000595.1 GCA_014240355.1 Roseibacillus sp.
GGGCCCGCAGGGATTCCACTTCGCGCTTGAGAAGGGGGCGGGCGAGGGCAGGGGCCTGACTCAGTTGTTCGAGGGCTTTTTCATTTCCCGGGTTTCGTTTGAGTCGGCCAATCTGCTTTTCGATCCTGGCGATCAGATCAGGTGCTGCATTCTCCTTCGCGAGATCGGGTCCCAGTCGGAAGCCACGGAACGTTGCCTCGGTCTGGCGGAACTTGGTCAGCCCCACCCGTCCGCCACGAAGATTGCCGTCTTCCAGTTCGACTACCTTCTCCCCATTGACGAAGCAGGTGATTTTCTTTTCTTCCACTCGCACGCGCAGCCGATTCCACTCGCCTGGTTGGTAGGCATCGCTCTGGAGTTGCTGGAGGATATTCCAGGTGAAGACATCAGGCCCATCGAAACGGGTGAGACGGAGACCTCCGCCACTGGGGTAGAATCCGTAGTGCCGGTCCGCACCATCTGATTCGAAGGCGAGCCCGGCCGCTCCGGCCTCGTCGTCAAGGAGGACCTCGACTGCTACCTCGTATGGGATTTCGGGCACTTCGCGCAGGGAAAGGCAGAGGCTTCGTCCGCCAAAGCCGTCACCCGGATTGTCGACCGTGATGCGGCCGGCCCGCTGCTTCCAATTTGATCCCATGAGGGTATTCCAACGCTTTGGATCGAGCTTGCCGATGGTGAGCCACTTCTCCATCGGGACGGTGTTGGGTTTTTCCAGAAGCCGGTGAAGGGCTTCTACCGGAACGGCGAAGCCGAGGTTATCAGTGACCGCCGATTTCATGGTGAGCAGGCCGTGCACCCGTCCATCACGATCGAGAAGGGGGCCGCCACTGTTCCCGGGTTCCACCGGGATGGCAACCTGGAGCAGTGCGCGCCCGTCGAACTCCCGCAGGGCAGAGAGGACGCCTCTTACCACGCTGAACTCAAGGCCGTGTGGCGCGCCCATGGCTACCACCTCGGCACCCTGGGTGATGGAGTTGGCTTCCGCCAGCCTGATTGGCATGAGCGTCTTGTCGCCGCAGTCGATCTGCAGGACGGCGAGATCGAGCTTGGCATCCCAGGCATGGATGCTGGTGACCTTGTGCTCGGATCCGTCATCAAAATGAACGGTGAGCGGGCGGGACTCCCCGATGACATGGGCGCAGGTTGCGATCAGGCCCTGCTCAGAGATCACGAAGCCGCTTCCGGTGCCGCCCTCTCCCCCGGTGCGCCCACCATGGCGGATAACCACTGCAGAACGACGTGCCAGGCGAGCCAACTCCTCCACGGACTGGGCCGTCTGGTCCGGAGTGGTTTCGGTTTCCCCGGGCGTGGAGGACTCTTTGGCTCCCTCGCCGGGTGGTTCCTTGTCCGGTTCGGGAAGGTCCTGGCAGAGCGCAGCGGACAGGGTGCAGGCCAGAGAGAATAGGGAGACAGAGAATCGCCGCATGATTCAGGCTAACGCGACTCAGGCAGAAGCGCTATCGGGAAAAACACCTCGGGGTGCGGTCTTTCCGGGGCTTTTCCTTCCCGCTAGTAGGATAACACGGAGGAAATGG
>JAAZXD010000596.1 GCA_014240355.1 Roseibacillus sp.
GCCATGGGGATGGAAGGATTGCTGTCGGTCACAAAATTAATAACTGAGTCCGTCGTCGTCTTTCTCCGGCGTTGAAGGCGTTTCCGTTGGGGAAGCTCCCATGGAGATTGCAACTTTTGGCGGCCTGGAAATCGGATCGATATCTGAAGAGGGCGCATAGTAGGTGTAGTAGCTGGTATAATACTGGTACTGGCTGTCGCTACGGACATCGACATTATTGAGCACCACACCAATCACATGACCTCCCACGTTCTCCACCGAGGACTTCACACGCATGAGCATGTTGCGAGGCAGCTTACGGTGCTGCACCACAACAATGGTGAGGTCCACTTCGGAAGCGAGCACGGAGGCGTCACTCACCCCTAGAATGGGCGGGGAATCCACCAGGACCAGGTCGAAGCGCTGTTTCACATCCTGGATCAGTTCCGACATGCGTCGGGAGTTCAGGATGCCGGCGGCGTCCGCAGGGAGGATGCCAGAGGGCAGGAAGTAGAGATTATCGACCGGAGTTTGCAGAATAACATCCTCAAGCATGAGATCGGTGGTCAGGTAATTGGTCAGACCCACCGAGTTATTGATATCGAAGAAGGTATGGAGAGTCGGGCGCCGAAGGTCCGAGTCAATCATGAGGGTGGTGTATCCACCCTGAGCACAGACGTAGGCCAGGTTGACCAGGGTCGTGGACTTTCCTTCGCCCGCACCCCCGGAAACGATGGTGATGGCGTTGTCCTCAGGATTATTTCGGTTGAACTCGATATTCGTTCGAAGAATCCGGTAAGCCTCCGCATCCGGACTCATTCCGCTCTGCTTGTGCAGGGTTCCCACATCTTTCGGAATGACCGCCAGCACGGGAACCTGCAGGTAACGCTCTACGTCCTCCAAGCTCTTGACCGAAGTATCAAGATATTCGAGGAAAAAGGCGATCGAGATGCCGAAAATCAACCCAACTGCAGCACCGAGGGAGAGGAAGAGGGTGACCTTGGGATAGACCGGATCCTTGGCAAGCTTGGGGTCCTCCAGGATAGTGATCGGGTTCTTGGGTATCTTGAGAGCGATGCGGCGGGCCGAGTTGGTGAGCTTCATCTGGGAAAGCATGGCTTTCGCCGTTTCGTAGTCCTGCTTGGCCTCGACATAGTCCTGCGACTGCAGGGCCTTGTCGACGGCATCAAAGCGACGTTCTTCCACCCTCTCCTTTATCTTGGCCAGTTGCCCATTGACGAGGCGCAACTGAGTCTTGAGTAACTCCCTGAGGACGACCACGGCGGCCTGGAGATTTTCCTGCATTTTGGACTGAGCAATCAGTGCCATCTCCATCGATGGATGCTTACGTCCCAGCCCGGAAGCCTGCATGGCTTCCATATTGAGTTTGCTTTCCTGTATCCTGACGCGCAGGACGGGCACCTGGCTCCCCGGCAGCTTGAGCCCCTCGGCAAAATCAATGAGCTCATCATCCCTCAGGGTAAGTAGCTGCTGAATCTGATTTTCCAGTTCGGCCTTTCTCTCCTCGGCACCGAACTGCTGCATCTCGG
>JAAZXD010000597.1 GCA_014240355.1 Roseibacillus sp.
AAAAGGCATAAACCCACAACCCGAGAATCCCTGGAAAAATACGCAGGCTCCTCAGGATGCCCCCTCGGGATTGAGTTCCCTCTGCCAGCCGGGGCAAGAAACTCCCTCTCTCCTCCTCTTCTCGCATGGGTTTCGAGAAGCGTCAGTCGGGCTCCCCTTCCTTCTCCACCGCAAAGAGCAAGGCCAGGGTAGCCCAGCTCCCCGCCGCCATCGAAATGAACTGATCCTTCTTGTGCGGATAACCACTCTCGTAATACGTCTGAAACGGTTCACTCCGGCTCTTCACATACCAGGAACCATCATCGTGCTGGGCATTCAGGAGGAACTTCAGACCTCTCCGGTAAACTTCGTGTTCCGGAGCGAAGGCCGCTCCGCGATGCAGAGCGAAAAGCGCTGAGCCGGTAGCATAGGGATCGCTCTTCTGATCCTCGCCGGGCAACTGGGCCCATCCCCCGTCCTTGCGTTGCGTCTCGCGCAACTCCATCGCCGCCCTGGCGGTCTCTGCCTCAGCACCCAACTGCTTGAGAGCCAGGAGGCGGAAGACACGGTCCTCCGTTTCCTTTGCTTTCGTTCGGACCAGCCATGCGAGGACTTTTTTTCGTCGCTCCGCGATGCGCTCTTTCTGTTTCCCGGTCCCAAACCCATCCAGACCCTCGAGAGCGAGATAGCTCGCGGTGAAGGAACTGACTTCCGTGGGCGGCCTGTTGCCCGTACTGCGCCAGTGGTCCGCCTTCTCGTCATGCACGAGGTAGCCGCTCACCACCCCGGTGATTTCATCCGGCTTCCACCCGGACTCGCTGAGCATCCAGAGCGCATAGCCAGCGCGGGTGTGTCCTCCGCCCTGCCCCTTGCCTTCCTGATAGCGCTTCTTGCCGCGATTTAAATCCGCCACTGTATGCTCGAGCTGGGAACGCAGGTTTTTCTCGTCAATGGCGAATCCCCGTCGCTGCGCCTCCACCAGAGCCACGACCGGCATGGCGTGCCCGTGACAGGTGAAACACCCTCGGTGCTCGCTTGTTCCTGCCGCAGTCTTTTCGAGAAGCGGGATCGACTTTTCGATCGCAGATCTCACCGCCCCGGACGAGATTTCAGTTTCATCAGCGACCAGGGAGTCCCCCAGCAAAAGGCAGTTCAGCAATACCGTAACCCTTCCAACCGTTCTCATTCTTCTTCTGTTTTGTCGGACGTATAGTGCTCGCATTGGCTTGTTCTAGCGATCCCGGATCCAAACGCCGATATTAACTCCATCCAGGTCGACGAAAAGAGAGAGGGCCACAAGAACATTACGCTCCTCTATCACCCCGTGCCCTGTCCTAAAACCAAAACCTTCCGTCTCGCCCTCGCACGAATCCAGCACATGGGGAAAGCCTCTAAAAACAACTACCCCGAAATACCGATCCCCTGCAGGAGAATCATCCCTGGGGATAACGAGCTGCCGGGCTTGTCCGGCGCGCCCTGCCCTGCTCTGCTTTCCCCCCTCCCATGAAACGCATCCTCACACATCTTCTCGGCCTCGGCCTCGGCCTCG
>JAAZXD010000598.1 GCA_014240355.1 Roseibacillus sp.
GTCCCTGTCTGCTGATGGCCCTGGAAGAGAGGATGAGGCAAGGTGCCCCGGATGAGCGCCTGTGGTTGACCAGTTTCGGAGCAGGTTTTTCTGCGCACTCCCTCGAGATGTGGCGGTAGTGCGAGAGGATTACGGAACTCAGCTGGTGAAGGGTCCAGATTCCTTTACAGCAATGTTTCTTTTATATAGCGATAGGTTCACCGGGGAATCCCCAGAGTGTTCTCTTTAGCTGGGATCATCAGGGTTCATCGGCCGCCTTTTGAACCAGAGGTCCGTGGCCACTGACCGAAATCCTGACTAAAAACCGATGCGTGCGTTGCCCTTGCTTCTTCTCGTGCTGTTGCTGTTGAGACCAGCAGCCTTCTGCGATCAGACAACATGGATCTTCGACGATGAGGGAAACCGCTTTGCCCGGAAATCAGGATCGTCCTCCCTTGAGTATTATGATCCGACCGCAAGCGGGTGGGGGGGGATGGAAACGGCATTTGGGGCTGCCTCCGCCTTTGGATTGCCTCTCGCCATGGGGCAGGACATGCAGGTGATGGCGTTTCCAGCCTGTAGCGGTGCACAGGGATACAAGATTGAGACGAATTTCGCTCCCAACGGGCCCTACGGGGAAGATCTTGGTTATGTCTCAAACTACACCGTTGTGATGGACGTTCTGTTTCCGTCGGCGTCATCGAACGTCTGGCGGTCTCTCCTGCAGACGAACCTTTTGAACAGCGACGACGGCGACTTTTTTGTAAGTCCCGCGAATGGGATCGGAATCAGTGGTAATTATCGTGGAGAGATCAAACCCGACACCTGGCACCGGATCGTCTGGTCGGTAAGGGCCGCCCCGGGCGAAGGGCAGGCCATGCGATACGTTGACGGGCAGCTGGTCGGGGCCCTGGGGACGACGGGAAGCGGGTTGGGTGAGAGATGGGCGATCGCGTCGGATCTCCTGATGTTTGCTGACGAAAACAACGATACGGCGGCTGGCTATGTCGCCAGCGTATCCATCAGCGACCGGAAATTACCCTATGAGGAGGTCGTGGCCCTGGGAGGGGTGAACCCACTGGGAGCGGATGAGCCGGGACCGGTCGCACCGGTTTACGAGAGACGCATGTCCCGTTCGGTCAGTGCGCTGGGGCATCGAGGGTCTTCAGCGTGTGCTCCCGAAAATACCCTGCCTGCAATCGAGCAGGCATTTCTTGACGGGGCTGTCGGGACTGAGATTGACACGCGCATGACCAGTGACGGAGTCGTTGTTGTATTTCATGATGCGACCGTGGACCGGACTACGGACGGGACTGGTGATATTGCCTCCCTGACCCTGGCCCAGGTAAAGGATTTGGACGCGGGATCGTGGTTCTCACCTCATTTTGCAGGCACCAGGGTTCCAACCCTTGAGGAAGTTCTGATTTCGTCCAAGGGGAAGGGAATCATTTACCTGGATATCAAGACGGGCGGCCAGGCCCAGGGATTCGCCGACGCGGTCAACGCCAGTGGTTTCCCGATCGAAGATCTATGG
>JAAZXD010000599.1 GCA_014240355.1 Roseibacillus sp.
TCGGGTAATGACGAGCAGGAACCGCCTTACGTTCCAACCATGCCAATCGCCGTAGCCGGGACTCTTCGCCCCCACGAATAAACTTGGCCAATTCCGGACCCTCTGCGGAATTCACCTTCTCCAGCAAATCCGCGATCTTGGGCAGGATCTCATCGCCTCTGGCAACGAATTCCGCCAATGGAGCGTCGCTCAGATCCCCGATCATCGTCAGCCGATCCGGTTCCTCCAGCGAGGGCGGATTGACTGGAATATCGAAACTACGACTCAGGAACACCCCGAGGATAACAATGCATAACAGCCCGGCCAGTACCCACCACAGGGACATCACATGACTTCCCATCCAGTCAGCCTCCTGTTTCGCCTCTCCTCTGTAGTAGCGTTGCCGACCTGAGTCGGGAATGCGCCTCTGAGCAATCACTGGTCGCGACGAACCCGTCAGATCGTCCGGCGCAGGCCCCCCCGTAGGGGTGCTCCTCTCCAGATCATCCTGCCCTCCCAGCACACGGGGCTCCGGTTTAAGCTCGGCAGGCACGATCAGGGACGAACTGCTCCCAGCCCGCCCCGAAGCTCCCCGTTTTGCTCCGGGAAGACCCAGATCCTCAAGCTCTCCGTCAAAAAGCTCCTTCTCACTCAGCGGATCGTCATCGGAAGGAAGATTGCCCTCCCGGGACGATTTCTTATCCCGGAGACGACGGGCGGCATCCCACAGCGGCACATTGCGCTGCAGCTTGCCCGAAGGCTCATCTGGCTGGAGAGGAATCGACTTGCTAGGCCCGGAATCTTCCGGTGGGTCAGTTGATGGTGGGAGCCGAGCCACGAGCTCGCAGGCTAACGCCCTCCTTAATATCAGCAACTTAAATCTGGGCCTCCTCTCCGCTCAGACTATCCCTCCGGGACCACCTTTCCCATATGGATAGCCAGCCGAACCGTGGCCGCTGGAGCAAGAAACCCTCCCCTTGCAACGGAACCCGGCGTCAGTCCAGGAGTGCCCTCATGTTGCCGAAGAAATCATCCACATCATCATCGTCGGCGAGCGCATTCATCTCTTCCACGTAATCGCGCTCCACGATCCACTCCTCTCCCAGTTCCTCCAGGAAGGAGCTTGGATCGCATCGCACCAGTTCGCCATACTTCCTGCGCAGAGCACAATAACTCAGGAAGAGCTGCTGCTGCGCCCTTGTAATCCCCACGTACAACAAGCGACGCTCCTCATCCCTCGTTCCCTCCTCCATACTTCGCCAATGCGGCAGCACCCCCTCCTCCAGTCCCACCAGGAACACCACCGGAAACTCCAGTCCCTTCGAAGCATGCAGGGTGATCAGGGTAACCCCCGATTTCTGCTCGAGTTCCTCTTCCGGCTCCGCGTCGAGGGCAGCCTCGTCGAGAAACTCCTGCAGGCTCCTGCCCCTTTTCATGGCGTCCGTCAGGGCCACCCCCACCTCGCCCACCGCCTCCCGACGCTGCTCACGTTCTTCCTCAGTCCGGCAGGAACGCATGAGCCATGAGAGGTAG
>JAAZXD010000059.1 GCA_014240355.1 Roseibacillus sp.
AGCCGTCTGTCCACGGCGCTCTGGCCGGGGCCTAAGGTGGTCCATACCAAACACGCCTTGAAAGCTTTTTTGTCGAGAAGCCGAAAGGCCTTTCTGGCTCAGGCCGCCTGCGGGGGTGATTGGAGATGAGTTAACAATCCCTGGAGCGCGTTTCTTTCCAACTGGTAAAGACAGTTCTTTCCCTTGAAAATACACATTCCCAAATGATCTGGAATCCGGGGCGACGACCGTTGTTCCTGCGAGGAAATCTCCCTTCTTTCTTTGACCGCCTCCACCCCAACCGGTAGGGAAACGCCATGAAGTTCCTCAACTCCTGTCTCCTCATCTCCCTATTACTCCTTTGCTCCCCGGCAAATGCGGGAGAGTTCAAGGTCGCCGGCATCACCTTCGCTGGACCCAAGGAATTTGTTTCGGTTAAACCGACCTCCTTCATGCGAAAAGCCCAACTCAGGGTTGGCGTCGATGCTGCCGAAGGCGAGATTGTCTTCTTCTACTTTGGTCCCCGGGGAGGCGGTGGAGTGCAGGCCAATGTGGACCGCTGGTTTGGGCAGTTCACGGAACCGAAGGCAGCGATCAAGGCAAAGACCGAAAAGGCAAAAGCCGGGAAAACCCCAGTCACCTTTGTTTCCGCGGATGGAACCTTCAAAGCGGGACCTCCGCGCGGCCCAGTGGTCGAGAAGCCTGGATATGCCCTCCTGGGTGCCATCATTGAGGGCAAGGAGGGAGCGATTTTTGCCAAATTCACTGGCCCCAAAGCCACCGTGTCAGCCCATGCCACGGCCTTTAAGACTATGATCACCGGCGCGAAATAGCCGGACTGCACTCCTCAGTTCAAGGCTCCCAGGGCTGCGGACTGGGCCTGAACCCCTCTCCCCAGTCCCATGAAGGCTGCCCTCTTCCGGGAATTCCAGGGCCAGTTGACGGTCGAAACCGTTCCAGACCCTGCCCCAACTCCGACCGGAGTCATCATTCGGGTCGAAGCCACCGGAGTGTGCCGGAGCGACTGGCACGGCTGGATGGGCCATGATCATGACGTTCATGTCCCCCACGTTCCCGGTCACGAATTCGCTGGCGTCATCGAGGAGGTCGGCGACCGGGTGATCAACTGGAAGCCCGGCGACCGGGTGACGGCTCCATTCGCTTGTGGTTGTGGGAAGTGCCGCTTCTGTGAAGCCGGTGACCAGCAGGTCTGTCCCGATCAGTTCCAACCAGGTTTCACTGCCTGGGGCTCCTTCGCCCGGTTCGTCATGCTGGAGCATGCCGAGGAAAACCTGGTCCGACTCCCCGAGGACCTCGACTTCACCGCGGCGGCCACCCTGGGATGCCGCCTGGCGACCTCCTACCGCGCGGTGGCCCACCAGGCCCGGGCACGCCCCGGGGACTGGCTGGCGGTGCACGGCTGTGGCGGGGTAGGACTCTCCGCGATCATGATTGCAAGCGCACTTGGAGCCCGCCCCATCGCGATCGACATCGATCCCGCAAAACTCTCTCGGGCGCGGCAACTGGGAGCGCTGGAAACCGTGGACGCCTCCAACGAGGATGTCTGCACCGCCATTAACGATCTCACGGGAGGTGGCGCCCGCAGCTCGATTGATGCCCTGGGCAGCTCCATAACCGCCACCAACTCGATCAATTGCCTGCAACCCCGGGGACGGCATGTCCAGGTCGGACTGATGACCGGAGAGGACTCCCGCTCGACCCTTCCCTTCGATCGGATCGTGTCCAGGGAACTGGAGCTCTACGGCAGTCACGGAATGCAGGCCCACCGCTACCACGAGCTCCTTGCTCTCATTGCGCAGAGCTCACTGGACCCGGCACAATTAATCAGTCGCACCATCCCATTGGCAGAAGCCCTGCCCGCTCTCACCACTGAATCAGCCTTCGCCGAGGCGGGAATCATCGTGATCGACCGGATTGAATGAAGCGTTACAGGCTTCCGGTCCCTCTTAGGAACAAGCCTTTCGGGACCGGACTGGGCACCGACCGGGAATCCCGCTCAACCCACTCCCATCCCGGGGATGCTCTCGCTCCAGGAGTAGTCGCTACGGACCGCACACGCCCGGCGTCCGGGGATAAGGAATCACGTCCCGTATATTCTGGACCCCGGTCACCAGCATGAGCATGCGTTCAAAGCCCAACCCAAACCCCGCATGGGGAACCGTGCCAAAGCGCCGCAGGTCCAGATACCATCCGTAGGCCTCCTCGCTCAGACCTTCCCTGCCCATGGTCATGCGCAGAACCTCGAGACGTTCCTCACGCTGGCTGCCACCTACGATCTCCCCGATTCCCGGAACCAGGACATCCATGGCCGCCACCGTCTTCCCATCATCGTTGCGCCGCATGTAGAACGGCTTGATGGCCTCAGGATAGTCGTAAACCGTCACGGGGGACTTGCAGTGCTCCTCAGTGAGATAGCGCTCATGCTCGGACTGCAGATTCTCCCCCCAACCCACCGGATAATCGAAGCTCTGACCCGATTTTTTCAGAATCTCTACCGCTTCAGTGTAACTGAGCCGGGCAAAGGGGCGGTCCACAATGCAGCGAAGCCTCTCCTCCAGTCCCTTGTCGACGAATCTGGAAAAGAGCCCGAAATCGTCATCGGGTCCCTCCAGGATCTCACGGGTGAGCTCCTTCACAAACTCCTCCGCCAGGTCCATGTCCCCTTCCAGATTGCAGAAGGCCATCTCGGGCTCGATCATCCAGAACTCCGATGCATGTCGCGAAGTATGCGAGTTCTCGGCACGGAACGTCGGTCCAAAGGTGTAGATATTTGTCAAAGCGCACGCAAAGGTCTCCCCTTCCAGCTGACCACTCACGGTAAGGTGAGCGGCCTTCCCGAAGAACTCCTCCTGGTCACTGCCCCCGTCGGGCTGGGTTGTGACCTGGAACATCTCCCCGGCTCCTTCGCAGTCGTTGGCTGTGATAATCGGCGTGTGCACGTAGACAAAATTCCGCTCCTCGAAAAAGCGATGAACCGCATGCGCCAGCCGGCTGCGCGTGCGAAAGACCGCTCCGAAGAGATTCGTGCGGGGACGCAGGTGAGCCATCTCCCGGAGAAATTCCGGTCCGTGGCGTTTCTTTTGCAGGGGGTAATCTTCCGGAGCAGTACCGACCAACTCCACCGAGGTTGCCTGCATTTCCCACTTCTGACCTTTACCCGGCGAACTCACCAGGTTTCCCCCCACCCTCACAGAAGCACCTGTGGTCATGCTCTGGATCTGGTCATAGCCCCCGATGCCGGCATCGGCAATGACCTGCAAACTTCCAAGACAAGTGCCGTCATTGATCTCAAGGAATGAAAAATCCCTCGAATCGCGCCTCGTTCGAACCCATCCCTGCACGGTCAGACCCTTTGCGGCTTCCGTCCCATCGAGCACCTCCTTCACCGATTTCCGCATGGCACAACTCATTACGGGGAACGGGCGCTCCTGTAACGAAGAATTGACGGCGAACCGACCGCGACAGGGATCTGAACCCCGGACGCCAGACCGTGCGGATCGGATTTCACCCCGGGATCCCCGCTTTTTGAGAGACGGAATACTCAACACAGTTCCGGGCGCTCACCCCCTGACTCAGAGGCCTCCGGAAGGCCAGACTCTGCTTCACGCCCCTGCTAACGCAGCCCTCCGGGCCTGGGACCCGTCGCCTTGGGCTTGTCAAACTCAAGATAAGTCATTCCCACCACCCGGTTTCCCACTGGATCCACCGTATCCACCCGCATGCGCCGAAGGGTATAAGCATCCCCCACCTTCATGACATCGGTCACCGTAAATCTCTTGAGCGGTCGACCGTCCGCATTGTATCCGACCACCTGCATGAGTGCCTGCGACTTCTTATGCACCCACACCCGGACCTGTGCATAGCGTCCCGTCTGGGTCGGATTCACCATACGCACTACCCAGCACTCCTGTCCCTTGATTTCCTGGATGCCATCAACAATACCGTTCGGCCAGTAGAGAAACCGCATGGCGAGATCCTCGTAGGACAGATCCGTTCCCCCGATCGCCTTGCCCAGTTTGGCTTCCGGGAAACGCACTGTTTTTCCTCCTTCCACTACGTCAAACAAGTCATAACGCTTCTCGTTCAGACGCATGTGGAACCGCACGTCCTTGTTCCCCCCGGGCTGGGTGTAACTGAGCTGGATTTCCTGACCCCGCATGTAAAGGCCCACTGGAAACTTGATCTCGTTCTTGCGGATGTGCCCCTTCAAGTCCTGATGCTGCAAGGTTGCCACAAAGCGGGCTGTCTTCAGGAGCGTGTCCGCTGGCGGTTGCGCCTCCTGCCCTGAACTCGGGAACACACCGAAGGTCGCTACAGCGGCCAGAACGAAAATTTTTGACGGGGTAGAATTCATGCTGGAGATCTCGCAGCTGCGGAGATGAGACGTCAAGGATCGCCTCTTTATTCGCGAAAATCACTGTTGATACCCAGTGAATTCCAAGGGGATAATACCCGGTATTTTGAGAGCATCAACGGACTTTGTGTTAATAAGCGGGATCTTGTTCACGATTTGGAAAAATTTTTACGAAACCAGCGCATTGTTGCTTGCGACTCACTCCATCCGGGGACTTGGATAGCGCCCAACGCTCGATCATCTGATCCGTCATGAGTCTCCGCCAGCAACTGACCGATATTCTCCCAGATATCCTCCCTTCGAGTCCCAAGGAAGCCACCAAAGGCACCGAGTTGATTCGACTGGTTCGCCTCCGGTTGGAAGGCGACTACTCCGACGCCTCGCTGCGTTATCACTTTTCAATCATGTCCTGCGACCCGGCATCGCCCATCGCGAAGGTGGAAAAGGGCCAGGGGTACTATCGACGTGCCGCTCCAGTCCCAGCACTGGCCGGGGCGCAGGACTTGCTTTCAATGACACAAGGCCGCCTCGATGACTTTGCCGGCGATCAGAGCACGGTCAATCACGCCCTGCAACGCATCCGGAAGTTCCGGGCGGCGGCTACCCGTTATTGCGAGGTCAACGGAGGATTCACCTATGCCTTCCGTGCCGCGCTGTCAAGGGACTCGCCCTTTGGCAACCTCTGGAAATATCCTGACATGGTTGTTGTGGACTGGGAAGCGGGCGAACCCACCGATCAGGGCCTCGCCCTTGATCATGAGACCTTCGCCCTGAAGCGCGGTCTCGGCCTCCCCCCCTGTCGCCTGCAATCAGTCACCCTCAGGCTTCTGCCCAATTACGAACTGTTCCGGGAGGAGTTCTTCCAGGCCCTCAGCGTGAGCGCATGGTGCCAGGGCGGGGAACTATTCTATGCTGGACCCATCGAGGATGAAGTACTTGCCGACGCCCTCCGCCAACTCAGCAACCGTTTTGGAATCGGAGTGACCACCTTCGGCCTGACAGCCGAAGTGCTCGACGACCTGCCCGGCCCGGAACACATCCTCACCGCCCAACCCCGTGAGACTGAGGCTCTCATGGAACGCTTCGATATCCGACGCATCGCAAGCCCACAACTGCGCGATCATATCGACTGGGCCGCTCTCGATGCCGTCCGGAGTGACAACGAGGAGGTCCGGCAACTTTTCAGTTGGCTCATGCAGTGCGTGGACGCGAAACAGGCCATGCCCTACGAGAGCTCCCGATAGGCTTCTTGCGGGACTGGATTCAGCGCCGAAGAAAGGCGGCTCTCCCTGCCGTTAACGGCACACCAGATCCGCTGGGAAAGATCGAGTCCGATCCGGAACTTGGACGTGGCGCGCTACCGCCATCTTGACCCAGGGACAAATCACATCGTCATGCCGCCATCAATGGCAATGACCTGTCCGGTGATGTAGCGGGCCTCCGGACTGGCGAGATAGAGAGCCAGGCTGGCGATCTCCTCCACTTCGCCCATCTCTTTAAGCGGGACGATCTTCAGGATTTCTTCCTGAATCTTCTCCCCAAGCACCTCCGTCATGTCAGTCCGGATGAAGCCCGGCGCGATGGCGTTGCAGGTCACCTTGCGCGGAGCCAGTTCACGCGCCATTGACTTTGTAAATCCGATCAATCCCGCCTTCGAGGCCGCATAGTTTGCCTGGCCTGCGTTGCCGATGATTCCTATGACCGAGCTGACGTTGATGATGCGTGCCTCATCCGCCTTCATCATGGTGCGCTGAAAGGCCTTCAGGGCGTTGAAGGCACCTTTCAGGTTGGTGTCGAGAACGGCATCCCAATCCTCATCGCTCATGCGCAACAGGAGACCATCACGGGTGATCCCCGCATTGTTCACCAGAATGTTCACGCTCCCCAGATCCGCAATGATCTGCCTGCCGCATTCCTGCATGGCCTCGTGATCGGACACATCCACTGCATAGGATCTGGCCGCCTCTGGGCATTCCTCATTGATAGCAGCTGCCGACTGCCCGCAACTTTGTTCGTTGCGACTCAAAACGGCCACTTTTGCACCCTCCCGGGCGAAGGCGGCAGCCACGGCCTGCCCGATTCCCCGACCGGCTCCGGTCACCACCACAATCTTGTCCCTGAAGCGATTCATGAGCGTCATTTGCTATGAAATAGCTGAATGCAAAAGACTTATTCGCGCCCCTCGCCATTTCAAAACCCAGTCCGGTCAGATCGTGTTCAAGCCACAGGGAGGATCCAGGGAATACGAGCATCCGGGGAGGCTATGCCCCAAAAGCCTTCAAAAAACTCACCTCAAGCGCCAATCCTTCCGGCACGTTGGTGTTCAGGAGATCGCGGAGTTCCTGCAGGGCATCTATCCTCTGAAGCAGTGCGTGTATCTCCTGACACCCGGCAAAACGGGCAGTCTGGTCGGCATATTGGGGAAACCCCAACTCGCTCACCCCCACCTTCTGGCGCACCGCATCCCCCAGCCAGGAAATGAGCCAATCCACCAGGGCCGACCGCACGGCCAGGTATTCGGAGGCCGACATTGCGGCGTAATACTTTTCGCGTCCTTCCAACCAGTCCCCTTCCGTGGCCTGTTTGTAAGCATCAGCTTCCTCCTTCAGTGCTGCCTGATTCGCCTCTTCAATTTCCGCCTTGCGCGCCGCCAGGAGCGACTCAAAACCCGCCTTCAACAAGAGGGCATCGTGGGCGGAGGGCCTGTCGGCACTGCCAGCCAGGATAGCCGCAAACGCCATACTCTCGTCCTCTTGGAGAATCTGATGATCAGCAGTGGGCTGCAGGACAATTTCCACGCAGCGGGAACGAATGGTGGGAAGCAGGATTTCCGCATGTGCCGTCAACAGAAGAAGGAGACACCCTGGCGGAGGCTCCTCCAGGGTCTTGAGAAAGGCATTGGCCGCTTCGTCAAACATGCGATCCGCATCCCCAATCACGCCCACCTTCCAGGTTCCCTCCGGAGCGCAAAGATGCATGCAGTGCTCCAGTTCCCGGATTTCGTCGATGAGAATGCGCCGGGATCGCGACCGGGGGCGGACGATTCTCACAAACTCACCCTCCAATTGATCCAGTCCGGCTCCTGCGACCGGCTCTGCAGATTCACCAAAGAGATCCGTTCCACCCGAATCCCCGGGCGGATTGACCATCGCGATTACCCGAGCCGCCAGATCCCGCTTGCCACTGCCAGCCGGACCGGAAACCAGGAAGGCATGGGCCAGGCGCTCACGCTGATGGGCCCCTTCCATCAACTCAAAAGCCCTTGCCGCAGTCACCGCCATGGCCCAATCCAACGAATCCCTCACCCCCCTGCAATCAAAACCGGCTCGTGAGATCATTCCGCCTATTTCCGCCTTTCGCTTTACTCCTCCTCCCTCCAGCCTCCCGCCGTGAACGATCAGGATTCCCCAGCACCCATCACCTTTGTCTCCCGCGACTCCCAGACCTCCATAGACGAGACCTCCGAGTTTTGCCCCAAGTTCAATTCCAGCGGGCTCATCCCGGCCATTGCCATCGATGGAGAGACCCGGGAACCTCTCATGATGGCATGGATGAACGAGGAGGCCCTCCGGCAAACCCTGCACCTCGGCGAAGCCGTCTACTTTTCCCGCAGCAGGCAGGAACTCTGGCATAAGGGAGCAACCTCGGGACACACCCAGAAGGTGATTGAAGTCCGCACCGACTGCGACCAGGACGCCCTCATCCTCTATGTTCACCAACAAGGAGCCGGAGCCTGCCACACCGGACGCCGCTCCTGCTTCTATCGTACTGTCACCCCCGGGAACCCCTCGACCCTCGATTCGGTGGAGGAACGCACCTTTGATCCGGGCGAAGTCTACGGCAGACCATCGAACTGAGGGAATCACACTCATCCCCTCGCGCCGACCCTGTGCAGGGACGGAACCCCGTCCCTCCGCAGGATTCCTTCCAACGGAAAGAACCGGAGTTCATGCCGTCGCTCCCCAGCCACCGTTTCCCTATGCGGTGCATCCCGCAGGTAATCGCCCGGGCCTTTCCGGTTACCCGCGCAAGATGACCTGCAGGCTCCCATCACTTTTGCGTTTAAACGATTGTTTGAATGGTTCGGGGGAAGAAGCCGTCTCAACACCTACTCATGAAACTCTACCCCTCCATCCTCATGGTCCTCGTTCTGCCCACTTCCGCGCTCTGCGGGTGGCAGAATGAGGTCACAACCCTTAAACCAGGCCCCTTTCTCAAAAAGCTCCAACCGGTCCACCTGAGCTTCGAGTTAAACTGGGACGGCAAGATCAACTCCGGAAATCTGAACCTCCTCTTTGATCGCAAGGATCCGCGTTACCCCCACTATGTCATCACTCAAATCTACGGTGGCAGCACCGGCGTGGCCAAAGGACTCTTTCCCTACGATTGCAGCTTCACTTCATTTCTCCGGAAAGACGACCTGCGCCCGGCAATGTTTGCCGCCATCGAAACAAACTCCGACGAACGCCGGGAGACCAACAACTGGTACCGCTCAACCGTCATCAGCAAGGAAATCACTACCCCTCACCGGAAGGGCAAGGCCCCCAAGACCAAGAAGAGCACTTTCCCCTTCAGCAAGGCTCCCGTCTACGATCTCGCCTCCGCCTTCCTGTATATCCGCAGTCTCGACCTCAAGGTGGGACAGGAGATGGTCATGGTCCTCCACCCTTTCGCCAGCCCCTACCTCGCGCGCATCAAGGTCCTGCGCCGGGAAATTCATCGCGGATTGAAATGCCTCCGGATGGATTTGAAACTGCAGAAGATCGGTCCCGGAGGAAACCTCCTTGGGTATGACAAGATGAAAACCACCACCATGTGGTTCAGCGACGATCACGAACTACTGCCTGTCTAACTCCGCAGCAAGGTTTTCATCGGTGACGTGCGAGCGGTTCTGGTAGGGAAAAAATACCTCTGAAATGAGGATAATGCCCTGAAATTCAAGGGTGTATGACCCAAGACAAGTGATCTTCCTGCGGGCCATCTGCGAACCCATTCGGGATAACGCCTGGTGGCCACCGCCGCATCCTGTCATCGAACAAGTCACCCCCGGACAGACTAATGGAATACATGTTAGAACATCCACACTTCAATCGGCCATCCATGCAGCTTGAAAACCGGCCCCCCGGACTTCAGACTTCCTCCACATGAAGATCAGCACTCACTGCGGCGGTTTCTGCCAGACAAACGGCTATCTCATTGAAACCGGGAATGGAGCGGTGGCCATAGATGCCCCCGAGGGAATGTTTCACTTCTGTAAACAAAAGGGTGTTAAACCGACCGGTCTGTTGCTCACCCACCAGCATTTTGACCATGTGAATGATGCCGCACTCTTTCACGAGAATGAAATTCCCATCTACGCCTCGGAACCGTTCAGCCGCGATCTCCAACTCGAAGGACTCCTCCGAAGCTGGGGCCTCAAGATGCAGATCGAGGAATTTGCCGTGGAGCACATCCTCACCACGGAGAGCAGTTCCCTCCCACTGGCCGGTCTTGAATTTGAACTACGTTCGGTGCCCGGACACTCGCCCGATTCTTTTGTGTTCCACGTGGCACTTTTTCAAAAACTTTTCAGTGGGGACACCCTCTTCGCCAACGGGGGAATCGGCCGAACTGATTTTCCGCACGGAGACCATGAGCTTCTCATCCGCAGTATTCGAGAGCAACTCCTTACCCTCCCGGCCAACACCGAAATTCTACCGGGGCACGGCCCTTCTACAACGATCGAGCAGGAAATTTTAAAGAACCCGTATCTGGCTTGATTTTCCAACAAGAAAAGGCCCCGGGCTTCGCTCCAGGGGAAAGGGATTCCTCCCCTTTGCTCACGAGGCAACGTAAGACCCGGCCTTCAATTTCCAACTGGATTGCGCGTTAGTCCTCTGCAAGACTCCGGTAATGGAGGGGGCTTCCTTCTCCGCAACATCAGATTCATGCCAGCAGCCCAAGCCCCGAAGTCCAAGGAACAGCACGCGCCGCTCCCTGACACCCTCAGGAGGCAGCTGGTCTCTTTTCGTGGACGCCTCTGGCGGGTGAAGGTCGCAGAAGCGATTCTGGCTGGTGTCTTCGGCCTCTTTTTCTCCTACCTTCTCGTCTTTGGCCTGGACCGCGTCTGGAACACTCCTTCCGGCGTTCGCCTGGCCATCCTGATCAGCGGCACCTCGCTCTTCACCCTGTTTGCTCCCTACTGGATTCACCGCTGGGTCTTTGGCCATCGCCGCGAAGCACAGCTTGCCCGGCTCATCGCCCGTCGTTTTCCCCGCCTCGGCGACCGCCTGCTCGGAGTGGTCGAGTTGCAGCACCAGCAGGAGAGCAAGGAGGCTCTCTCCCCCGAGCTTCGGGCCGCCGCCATGGAGGCGGTGGCACGTCAGGCCAAGGGGCGCAACTTTGAACAGGCCCTCCCCAACCCACGACACCGGATCTGGTCCCTGGGGGTTCTTGCCGCCGTGGCCATGGCCGCAGCAGCCTTGCTACTAGCTCCCAAGCCGGGCCTCAATGCACTCAAGCGCTGGCTCATGCCGCTCTCCAATACCCCGCGCTACACCTTCACCAAGATCAACCATTTCAACGAGCGCATCATCGTCCCCCGGGATGAACCCTTTGCGATCACCTTCACCCTGAGTTCCGAATCCGATGTCCGACCTGGCAGCGGAACTGCCCGTTTTGGCATCCAGGATCCGGTCGCCGCCCGGTTACAGGACAACCAAAGCTACACCTTCGAGTTTCCCGGACAGTCGGAAGCGGGACGCGTGGCAGTCAATATCGGGGATGCCCGGCACAGCGTGGAAGTCGTTCCGCAAACCCGACCGACCATTCAGTCTGTCCAGGCAAAAATCAGCTACCCTGAATATCTACAACTCCAAGATAAAGTGAGGGAGCTCCGGGTGGGCACTCTTTCCGGCGACGTAGTGGTCGGGAGCAAGGTTTCATTGGAGGCAACCACCCTCGAGGAGCGCGAACTGAAGAGCGGGACGCTCACGGTGCGCGTTCTGCCAAAACCAGCCCCGCGCGATCTCTTCGACGATGGCTTTGAACCCCTGCTGGAAGACGGGGAGGAACCCGGGAGAGGGAAAGACGACGAAAGCGGGAGCAACCTCGAGAACGCTCCGGCCCTGGCAGAGGAAGCCCCGCCGACCCCACCCGAAGTTTTTGCGCTGGAGATTTCAGGAACGCGGATGTCCTCCCCCGGGATTCCCCTGGGAGACTCCCCCCTTGAGTTGCAGCTGAACTGGCGGGATACCGACGGCCTTGAGGATGTTGGGGGCCACCGGATCCGGGTGGAACCGCTGGAGGATCAGAAGCCGCTGGCCTACATTCAGGGCATCGAACGCCAGACCGTGATTCTGGCGGATGATACCGTGAGCTTCGAAATTCTGGCCGAGGACGACTACGGCGCCAAGCATATTGGCTACGAGTGGACAGGCGAATTCACGAAACCCACTGATGAAACGCCCTCACAGGGGAGTCATATCCTGGAGGTCGGGGGACCCAACCAACGGCGCATCTCGGGCGTGGTCCATTTTTCCCCCAGGACCCAAGATATCAAACCCCAGCAACTTGCGGTGAGAGCCTTCGTGGAAGACTTCTTCCCGGGGCGCGGGCGAATCTACTCCGAGCCCATCATTCTCCACATCCTGACCAAGGAT
>JAAZXD010000005.1:0-8090 GCA_014240355.1 Roseibacillus sp.
CCAGGGGAATTCCCCTGCTCTGCTTTCGCTTGTACCGCCCGTCCCCTACGCTGAGACATTCAACCCGCACCCGGGCCAGACCCCTGCCCTTGAAGCCGAGCTTGCTCGCGGCGCGGGGAGTGACGTCGATGATACGCCCTGTTATGAATGGCCCACGATCATTGAGGCGCATCTTGATCGATTTACCATTGGCAAGGTTGGTCACTTTCACCTGACACGGCAACGGCAGCGTCTTGTGGGCACCACTCACGGCAAAGCGCCCCACCTTCTCCCCGAGGGAGGTTCTCCCCCTCTTGAAGCCCAGAAAGCTGCTCTCATCATACCATGAGGCTATTCCGGTTTCCTCATAACGCAGCGCCTGCTCCACACTCATGGGATGATAACGCACCCCCTTGATCGTATAGGACCGCGTCATGTAGCCGCTGTAGGCACCTCCCCCGCAGGAGGTCAGCAGAACGGACCCCAGCACCGATACAAGAAACCAGTATTTCCCCATGTCCTCATCCTGACAGAACACGCGCAGCCTGACAATGCTCCCCGCTTTCGGATCGGAGAGGGGGATCAGGGTGCCCCTGCCGATAATTCCGCCCTCACCGGCCCCCTTGGCTGAAGTCGAACCTACGCTCGACCCCGGTGACCCTGTATGGGGTCCACGCAGAAGAATCAACCCTGACAAGGGTGTCGGCCCATCCAGCTCGATCACAGCGAACCCACCGTCCAGCGGTCTCTCTGGATCTCTTTCCACGGAGTAATCCGGGCGAAAAAGCCGATCAATCAGCCTGATCCACCTGTCCCTGCTGCTGGATGACGGGAAGAATCCGAGCCACCTTCTCCTTCATCTCCTTGCCAGGCTTGAACTTCACCACCGCGCGGGGCGGGATGGGGACATCCTGCCCCGGGTTCTTCGGGTTGCGGCCCACCTTCGCCTTGGTCTGACGGACTTCAAAGGTCCCAAAATTACGCATCACCACTGTATTCCCCTGGGCCAGCTCCAATGTGACGGCGTCCAGAGTCTTCTGGACGACGTCGAAAACCTGCTGCTGGGTCAATCCCGTTTCATTGCTGATCCGGACCACTAAATCTCGTTTCGTAATCGTCGACATGGAATAGCTTACGGTTTCTATGGACACCACATCCCGCGCCAATTGTAACGCCAAAACGAGTGACAGATTAGGAGTCATCCTATCTTGTCACCCGTCAACTGATTTGTCGTCTTAAAGTGCAATTTGGCGACTTTGCACAATTCCTGCGCTCCGTGCCTTTCGAGGAAAATCCGACCCGCCTCCAGCACAGGTGGACCAGCCCCCAGAGCCAGGGGGATTTCCCACTGTTCAGCCGCTCGCGCCATCCATCCCACAAAGGCCTCTCGAGCCAGAATGGAAGCGGCGGCGACCGCCACATCACTCTCACCCTTCGTCCGCTGCTGGAGCTCAAGATCCACTCCCTTGCGCTCCAGCGCACGCTGCAGAACGCGCGGGTTCGCAAATTGATCACTCAGGGCACGCGGACAATCCGGCACTCTTTCCGCCAACTCTTCAATGGCTTTGGCGTGACCCCAGGCAAGTAACTCATTCAGGTTAGAAAATCGTTCGTAGAGGTCATTGTAGCGTTCCGGGCCAATCAGGACCACGCACTCCACCACGCCACGCGTCTTGCGAATTACTCCCGCCAAGGCCCGGATTCGATCACTTGAACTCACCCGCTTGGAGTCCATTACACCCGCCTCAATGAGAGATCGGGTGCTCGCCCCGTCGGTGTAGACCCCGGCAATCACGAGGGGGCCAAAGTAGTCCCCCTTGCCGCTCTCATCGATCCCGAAGTGGGGCTGGAACATCTCCGGATTATGAACCTCCTCGTAACCAAGCCGCGCCTCCCCCAGGATCTCCGGCTCCAGAGTGAACTTGACGAAATCCTCGGTCTCCTTCCCCTGCACCAGCACCTTGGGGCCCTTCTCATAAACCGTGATATTGAGCTTCCCCTTGCGCGCCCCGTAATGGGCATAGGGCTTCTCCAGGAATTCAAAGCCATCACGGTCCAGGATTTCCCGCAACTTTTCCACATCCTCCTCCCCGATCTCCTGCGTGTAGGTCGTTAATGCCACCACGGGACATTTTCCAGGTTCGACCTCTCTTCTGCAATGCCCGATATTCTCCCCGTGCCCAAACCTGTCGCTACCCGACACGCCCTGCGGAACGTCCGGGCCTTCCGCAGTGCACTCCTCCGCTGGTTCGACCAATGTGGCGCAGACTATCCCTGGCGGCGAACCACCGATCCCTACGCCATCCTGGTCTCCGAGGTCATGCTCCAGCAGACCACCATCGGCGCGGTGATCCAGAATCGCCGCTTCGAGCGCTTTCTCGAGGAATTCCCTGACCTGAGAGCCCTCGCCGGGGCCTCCGAGAGCGAACTGCTCCGCAGCTGGGAAGGCCTCGGCTACTACAACCGCGTGCGTAATCTGCAAAAGACCGCCCGCACGATCCTCGAAACCCACGGTGGAGTATTTCCAGTCGACCCCCCGGTTCTGGAATCTCTCCCCGGCATCGGTCGCTACACCGCCGGCGCAGTGGCCAGCTTCGCCTTTGATCATCCCGCACCGATTGTGGAAGCCAATATCACCCGCGTCCTGAGCCGCCTCTTCAGTTACAGAGAGCCCATCGATACTCCCGGCAGCCGCTCCCAACTCTGGTCCTGGGCAGAAGCCCTGCTCCCCCCCTGCAACGCGCGTGCCTTCAACTCCGCTTTCATGGAACTCGGACAGTCACACTGCTCCCCGCGGTCTCCTCATTGCCCGCAGTGTCCGGTCCACGATTTCTGCACCACCCGGGACCCCTCCACCCTTCCCCTCAAAAAGCCCCGGCGCCCCACCGAGGAAGTTGACGAACATGTTCTCTTCGTGCGCAAGCGCAGCGGTCCCGTCCTCCTCGCCCGGGAAGAGGGCTCCCGCCGCAAGGGCCTGTGGAAGCTGCCCGAACGGAGTCACGATCAGCTGGCGGATTTCCCTCTCCTTGCCACGAGGAGGTACGACATCACCCACCACAAGGTGACCATGCGCATCTACCGCTGCTCCCTCTCCCAGCTTCCTCCCGCCTCCCGTGGCACCACCGAGGAATTCCACTGCTCCAAGGCCCTCCGGAACCTGCCCATGCCCTCCCCCTTTCGGAAGGCCCTCGCCGATCTGCTCTGAACTTCAAGCATCGGCCCCGCAACCTGTCCTTTCCCCCGATGTTCTTTCATGTAACACTTCAAGCCCATGAGACTCATCAATTCCGTTGCAAGTTGCTCAACCTGCCACCGTCGCAAGTTTCTCCGCAGTGCCCTCGCAGGATCCGCCGCCCTCTTCACCGTGCCCGGTGCCCTGGCAGAGGCCCTCACCCGTACGCCCCGCGACGCGGAAGGGCCCTTCTATCCCGACAACCTTCCCCTGGATACCGACAATGATCTCCTCATCGTCAACGACAAGATCACTCCCGCGGTAGGTGCCGTGAGCTACCTCGGCGGCGTGGTGATGGACACCAAGGGGCAACCGCTCCGCAATGCCGTCGTCGAGATCTGGCAGGTAGACAACCAGGGGATCTACCTCCATTCCAAGGCCAACGGACAGGACAAACGGGACAGAAACTTCCAAAGCTATGGACGCTTTCTCACCGGCTCCAATGGTCATTACCACTTCCGCACCATTAAACCCCCTGCCTATCCCGGACGCACGCCTCACATCCATGTTGCAGTCTCGCACAGGAACAAGCGTATCCTCACCACTCAGATGTATATCGAGGGGGAAAAGCAGAACGCCAGTGACTTCCTCTACAAGCGGCTCGGCGGCGGGGATCCCAAGCTGCAGCAACTCGTCACTATTCCCTTCACCCCGCTCAAGGGATCCAAGGCTGGCGAACTCACCGCCCGACTCGACCTGGTGGTAGGGCTCACTCCGCAGGACCCCGGCAAGACCGAACGGGACGGCCAACCGCGCAGGCAGAAACGCCGGTAATGGCCCCGGGTATGGGACGGGCCTGGCCAGGATGCCGCCAGATTCAGGAGAGGTATTTGAGCGACCACGAAAGTGCTGGATTCACTGCTTCTCCCTGAAAGGGCGCAGGTAGTTTACATCGAAATGTTCCGAGCAGATCTATTGCTCATGAAGAGTTGAGAGAGAACTCCGCCAGGACAAACCGGGCGGCCCAGAACCTTGCAACCCTCTCCCCAACCCTCCACCCCTTTCTCTCGTGAAAGCGCCGATTAAGAAAGCCTTTCTCCTTGGAGCCGGTTTGGGCACGCGTCTGCGTCCGCTCACCGATATTCTTCCCAAACCGCTCATCCCGGTCTTTCACCGGCCCCTGATAGAGCACCTTCTCGACCACTGCCTGGCCTCCGGAATCGAGGAGTTCGCCATCAACACTCACCACCTGCCCGGGAAATGGGAGGAAGCATTCCCCGACGGGGCCTATCGAGGTGCACCACTCACCTTCTTTCACGAACCGGTCCTTCTCGAAACCGGAGGGGGGCTCAGGAACATCGAATCCTGGATCGAGGCCGAACCGTTCCTCGTCTGCAACGGCGACATCCTGACCACCCTGGAAATCGATCGCCTCATCGATACTCACGTCCGCTCCGGTCGAACCGCCACCATGGGACTGCGCTCAACCGGACACGAACCTCATATTGCGATCGAAGGCGAACGTATCGTGGACATCAAGAACATGCTCGGCATTGCCCCTGGAACGCATCAGTTCGCCTGCGTCTACTGTGCCCAGCCCGAATTACTCCAGCGCATCCCCCCCGCCGAAAAAATCTCCATCATCCCCACCTTCCTGGACCTCATTCGCGACGGCGAAATGGGCGCCTCCTTTCACGACGAGGGGATCTGGCTCGATCTGGGCACCCGCGAATCCTATCTCGATGCCCACCACCACGGAGAGTTAGGTGAGCTGCGCCACCCCGAGGCTCACATTGACCCCACGGCCATGGTGGAGGCCTCCGCAGTCGGCCCGGGTGCTTCCATCGGGGCCGATGCCACCATCCTGTCCTCCGTTCTCTGGCCCGGCGCCAAAATCGAGGAGGGTGCGCAATTGACAAACTGCATCGTCTATTCGTCCACTCCCGCCACCGGCGCCCAACACAACGTCGACCTCTGATACCAGCTCCCCTTCAAACCGAACCAGCCCGGGGTCCGGAACCATCATCCGGCATTCCACCTCAACTCCACTCCATCATTCCAACCTGACGGCGACGGGGACGTCGCCGTCCACCAGCCTTCCCCTCATGGCCGCCGATACCCTGCTCACCGCGGTTCGCGCTCACCTCAAGCTCGATCCGAACCACGCCGTCATCCTGGAGCCCATCAAACGTGGAGCATCAGGGCGCACCATCGTTCGTCTCAAGGCGGAGGGGCACCCCGCCTTCATCGGCATCCACTACACGCTCGACCGCAAGGACAACCGCTATTTCCTCCCCGTCGCCCGCTTTCTCAGGAAGAACCGTATCAACGTCCCCGAAGTCCTCTATGACAATCCAGGGCGCAATATCGCCCTGGTGGAAGACCTGGGCGAAGAAGACCTTCTCTCCCTTGCGGACCAGCCGTGGGATCTGCGCGAGCCCTACTACCACAGCGTGCTCGAACAACTCGACCGCCTTTTCTACACCCGTCCGCCCAAGGACCTCGAACTCTCCCCTGCCTTCGGGCCTGAAACCTATGCCTGGGAACAGGATTACTTCATCGAAAACCTGGTGGAGAAGCACCTCGGCCTCGACGGCACCGATCTCCGCAACAACGAAGACCTCATCCGGCTGCGCGAGAACCTCGGTTCTTCTCACCGCAATCTCGTCCATCGCGATTTTCAGTCCCAGAACATCATCCTCCACGACGGCAAGGCCTGGCTCATCGACTTCCAGGGCCTGCGCCTGGGCCGTCAGGAATACGACCTCGCTTCCCTTCTCTACGATCCCTACCTCGATCACTCCGAGGAAGAGCAGGAAAAACTCCTCGATCTCTGGGAGGACATCGCCGAGGAGCGCCCCGTCCCCGAGCTCCTGCGCGACTGCGCCACCCAGCGCCTCATGCAGGCTCTCGGGGCCTACGCCAACATCCTGCACGAACAGCACATCGACTGGTATGCCCAGCACATACCTCCCGGAGCAAAGCTCCTCCTCTCTCAGGTCCAAAATACCACGCTCGAGGGACCCCTGCGCCCCGTCCTGGAGAGAGCCATGGAGGAATAGAATTCCGTTTTCCGCGTTCAGTCGTCATCCTGCCCGCTCCCTCCTCTTCACCGAACCCGGCGTCCTGAACACCGACCCCTCCCATGACTCCCTGGCTCGTTCGCCTCATTCTCGCCCTCCTCGCCCTTGAGGCCGGGGTGTGCGTGGCCTTTCTGGCGGACGACTGGAAACCGCTGCGTGAAAAAGAGGATGCCCTCTTCGAACGACTACTCACCAAGTCCCGCGAAGGGGATGAATTTATAATCGACGCATCAGAGCCGGCCCCACGCGTCCGCCTCGTCCGGCCTCTCGTCGAGGGCGCGGCCCAGCCTTACCTTCACGTCAAAATCGACGAGAAGGCCGCGGAGGATCTCCATTACCCTCTGGAGCCGGAGGACTGGTGGGGTCTCCTCAACCACATGCACGACGTCGGCTGCCGCGTGGCCGCCATCGAGGAACCCCTCACCTGGGAAGGGGAAGGGATCGCCCACCTCGGCCGTCTCGCCAGTCTCAACACGGCTCTTTCCCGGTTCGAAACAGTCATCCTCACCGTCGATCTCCATCGCCCCTCCAAGGGCCAGCCGATCCCCACCTACCTGCAGGCGTGCGCTATCCCACTCTCCAACGTGACCGGCGAAATCGCTCGACTCGTCAGAGTCAATCGCGTCCTCCTCCCGCCCTCCGCCACCCCGGCGCCCAACGTCCAGTTCTCCTTCCGAATGCAGGAGAGCATCGAAGAGGCCCGGCCCGAAATCCTGCGCTGGGATGACTATCTCATCCCCTCCTTCCCCCTCGCAGTGGCCATGGCGCAGGCCAACGTCTCGCCCGACCAGGTTCACATCCAGCTCGGTCATCACATCCGACTGGGCGATGGTCCCATCATTCCCATCAATGAGATTGGCGAGTTGCAGATCGAACTCATCGAAGACCCCACCCACATCGAACGCCTCGCCATCGAAGCCTACAGCCCCAGCCAGATCGGGGACACCCACGCGGCAATCAAGGAAAAGACCGCTATCATCCCCCGTTGTGTTCTCTTTACCGATGCCAGCCGCGACAATCCCTCTCCCTGGAGAAAAAGCCTTCACCTGCAGAAGATCGTCAGCTCTCTGGATGTGCTTCCCCGTCCCGAGGGCGTGGAGACCCATCAACGTCTGAGCGTGATGGATGAAGTCGCCCTCCTCGGCACTATCGCCGTGATTGCAGCCCTCCTGCTCGGCCTGCCGGGTTTCTTCCGTCACCTTTCCTACTTCGCCCTGCTGATCGCTCTTCCCTCCCTTCTTGTCGCCCTCTACCTCGGTTCGCAGAAGTGGACCCCCTTCGCCCCCGCAATCGCCACCGTGCTGACGGGCTGGATCCTAGCCACCCGCATGGCCCGCTACCTCCCCGGACGCGGCCCCCGGGATCCGGACCGGAATGCCGAGTCTGCCCCGGCTCCCGCGACCGATTAGGGCCTCTTAATGTATTTTCCACTTTCCGCCCGAGCGAGCCGCCCCTAAGTCCTTCTTTCCCATACCTCCGTTTTCCGATTTGTCCTGCCCGCGCCCAGCACCGGCGGGACCAACCATTTTACCGGTCTCCCTTCTTTGACCACCAAAGACAAAGCCTCCATCCTGGTTGAAGCCCTGCCCTACCTGCAGCGCTTCCGGGGGAAGACGTTCCTCATCAAGATCGGGGGATCCGCCATGGACGATCCCGACCTGCTGAGCTCCCTCATGTGCGACATCGTCTTCCTCGAGGTGGCCGGCATCAATCCCGTCCTCGTCCATGGAGGAGGCAAGGCGATCTCAGCCGCCATGGAGGCAGCCGGACTCGAGGCCAGATTCCTGGGAGGGCTCCGCGTCACCAGCCCCGAAGCAATCGCCACCGTGGAGGAAACCCTGGGCAACACCATCAAC